>JAOTTJ010000207.1 GCA_029864465.1 Gammaproteobacteria bacterium
GCATGACCCACGTATCTAACATGGCTCCGCTCTTTCTGTTTCGCGCGGAAACCGTGAGCGGGCGCGTGTGCCGGTGGTTGCGCCAAAGTCGGAACCGACAATGCGATGGCCAATGATCCGATGACCAATGGGACTCTCAGCGCCGTGATACGCATGTCCGATCTCCCAGAATACGGGACGGCCATTTTCGATTCAGTAATAGCGCAGTCACTGAGATCCGCGTCACAGTGTCGACCCTAGCTTTATTTATGTCATATCAGCGGAATTAGTCGATAAGCTGCAGCGCCCAGTGACCGGTTGAATCCGCAGGTCCTGGTCCGGTTTGATGGACACCTTTAGAATGTGCGTCGAGAGGCGCGAGGGGGTGTCGCGCTAGAATCTGTACTTCCCGGAACGACCCACATCGGTCATTCGGGTGATCGAAAATATGCTCTCAGAGGGGGGAGTCATGAGAGTCATACCTGCTGTTCCAGTACTCGCATTTTTGTGTGCGCCGGTGCTTGGCCACCACTCGCCCAACGTTCATTTCGACCCCGATGATGTTGTAGAGATTTCAGGCACCTTGGTGGCGGTCGGTTGGCAGAACCCGCATGTACAACTGACGGTCTTGGTTCGAGACGAAGACGGAAATGAGACTACATGGCAAGTTGAGGAACTCAGCATCAATGAACAAACGCGGCGCGGTGTGTCGCGGAGTCAGTACCGGGTCGGCGAAGAAATCCGGGTAGCTGGCGCCAGAGGGCGTCGCAATCGAAATGCGCTATTCGCGCTCAATACGTTATTGGCCGACGGCCGGGAATTGGTGGGGCCAGGGGAGGAACCGCGCTGGAGCGATAGCCTGGTGATGTCGCGTGAGGAATACCGGGCCGAAAGATTGAGGGAAGCGCGTGGCGCGAGCGGACTATTTCGCGTCTGGAGTAGGGACATAGACGTCGGTGGACGAGCTTTGTGGAACGATAGCTATCCCCTGACTGATGAAGCCAGAAGAACTCAAGAAGACTGGGATCGAATTAGCGACAACCCCTATATCCAATGCCAAAACGGTTTGCCGGCAATCATGGACAGTAACGAGCCACTGGAGTTCGTTCACGACGGCGACGATATTCTAATACGACTCGAAGAACAGGATGTGCTCCGACGGGTGCATATGGGCTCAAGCCTTCCGAACGACGAGCCGAGTCCGTATGGCATATCGCTGGGCCGATGGGACGGCGAGACTCTCGTCGTGGCAACGACGGAGATCGACTTTCCATGGTTCGATCAGGCGGGTGTTCCTCAATCTGAAGAGTTAATTCTGGAGGAACGATTCACGGTCGATCAGGATCAGCGATATTTGAACTACACGGTGACAGCGACCGATCCGCAGGTTTTTACAGAGCCGGTGGTCTTGGATAAACGGTGGCTATTCCTGGGCGAAGAAATTCAACCCTACGAGTGTAATTACGAGCGCGACGACTTGTGAATCGAGCTCTGCGGCCGTCCGATGTTGGCCGAAGCGAGACGCTTCAGTCGCGCCGTTAGCTGGTGAGTAACGGCTCAAAAGCTGACATTAGCTACAATCTAGGTATCTCAGTCGATTGAGCAGAAGCATGAAGAAAATCGACGTTGGGCAGATTCTTGCCATCCTCGCAAATCTTGGCGTAATCGGGGGCTTGGTTTTCGTGGGCATGCAACTGCAGCAAGACCGAGAAATTGCAGTTGTAGATCGAATGCAGTCCCTGGAGGAGAACTTTTACTATTGGGCCGAACTTGTGAACTCCAACGAAGGGTTATGGGCACGAGGTTTGGCCGGCGAGGAGCTATCGCCAAGCGAGACCGTGCAGTTCGATGCCTTGGCTAGCGCACGTCAGTTCGCCTTATTTTCCAGATGGTTCTCCGCTGGACGCAACGTATCCGCCAATGTTGTGACTCGAGAATCGTTTCTACGAGAAGCGGCGATTGAGATTGCATCGAATCCGGGATTCCTGAGCTGGTGGAGGACTAAATACGAATATCTTGTCGAAATCGATCGGGCGGACGATTACGACGAGTCTCTGAACGCAGCGATTGACAGAGTTCTTTCTACCGGGAGACCCGACTAGTTCGACCGCTTTTGGCGTGCGCCGTGAAAAGGCGGCGCTTCCCAGTGGGTGAGAGACCCACCCGGCAAACGCTCCAGCCGGAAGCAACCGGAGCAACTGTGGAGGTAACGAAGTGGTTGAAGCCTCCGGTGAAGGGTGTCACGAATTGGTGACAGCGCGAGTGTGCAGGCCCTAACGTGAGTGAACGCTGAGCAAGCCTCGAAAAGGTCGATGCGCAGGCCGACCCGTCCGCCATTGCGGGGAAGGCTGATATGGCTGGGGAAGAGAGCGAAGTTGGCACCCAGTCGCTGCGCCGGGGTAGTAGGGAGAGCATGTGCACAAGGGAAGCGCGCGCAACACGGGAAGCCCTGTGTCGTGACGAGGGATCGTCAACGGAACACCCGTGAGGGATGGGTCCGGCTGTGCAGGGTGGCGGAGAGGTTCGTAGTACCGGGGAAGCCGGGTAACGCTGGTGGAGGGAAGGGACCTCAGTTCGAGACGAACGCAGGAAGTAGCAAAGGACGAGGCGATTGGGTCACCTAAGAACGCCAGATAAAGTTCGGAAGCTGCAGAGGACGTTACACGCGAAAGCGAAGGCTGAGCCGGGTTTTCGCTTCTATGCTTTGTACGACAAGCTGTATCGGGAAGATGTGCTGGCACACGCCTATGAGAAGTGTCGCGCCAATCAAGGTGCGCCGGGCGTGGACGGCCAGGACTTTGCGGACGTCGAATCGTACGGTGTGGAGCGTTGGCTCGGTGAACTGGCGGAAGCGCTTAAGGAGGAGAGTTATCGACCGGCGCCGATCAGGCGAGTGTATATCCCGAAAGCGAATGGCGGACGGCGGCCTTTGGGCATCCCGACGCTGAGCGATCGGGTCGTAATGACCGCAGCGGTGCTCGTGCTCGAGCCGATCTTCGAAGCCGACCTTCCCGACGAGCAATACGGCTACCGGCCGGGCCGAAGTGCCCAGCAGGCCGTGATCGACGTGGAAGAGACGCTGTACCGAGGCTTCCCGGACGTCGTCGATGCCGACTTGTCGGACTACTTCGGCAGCATCCCGCACGCCGAGCTGATGAAATCAGTGGCAAGGCGTGTCGTGGACAAGCGCGTGCTGCATCTGATCAAGATGTGGCTCGTGTGTGCTGTCGAAGACACCGATGATCACGGCAACGCGCGACGGACAACGGAAGCTAAGGACCACGGCCGCGGCATCCCGCAAGGCGCACCGATCTCACCACTGCTGGCGAACATCTATATGCGCCGGTTCGTGCTGGCTTGGCAGCGCTTCGGGCTCGACGAGAAACTTGGCACGCGCATCGTAAGTTACGCCGATGATCTCGTGATCCTATGCCGGCGCGGCAATGCCGAGGAGGCATTGTCGGCAATGCAGCGGATCATGGCGAGGCTCGGGCTGGTGGTCAACGAAGCCAAGACACGGCTCTGCAAGGTACCGGACGAGACGTTCGACTTCTTGGGTTACACGTTTGGGCGGCAGTACTCGCCGCAGACAGGCCGAGCCCGCTTGGGCATGAAGCCATCGAAGGCGAGTATCAAGCGTATGGTGCGCAAGCTCCATGCGATGACAGTGTTGTCCTTGGCGTGGCGCGATACCACGGAGCTGGTGGAAGAGTTGAACCGCACCTTACGCGGCTGGGCGAACTACTACTCGGTAGGCACATCCAGCGGCGCTTATCGTGCGCTCGACAACTACACCGCGACGCGGTTGCGCCGGTGGCTGCGAAACAAACACAAGGTCAGACGCCGACGGGGCGGAGCTTATCCACTCTCGCACCTTTATGGGCACTTTGGGCTCATTCGTCTGGCTACAAGGGGTCGCAGCGAGTCGTGGGCGAAGGCGTGAAGTCTTGTCCGAGAGCCGGATGCGGGAAATCTGCACGTCCGGTTCGATGAGCGGGATGTGGAAACGGAGCGATGGTTCGTCTATTAGGGCACCGTCAGACGAAAGGGACGGCAACAGACAATGACGAACCTCAGGCCACCGCGCCACATCTCGACTCTACCGTTCTGTGAAATCCAGCTGGGCGTTCGAGGGTCGGGTTCGCTCACATTTCGGCCATCCGCGGGGTATGGTTTGTAGGGTACAGATCGACCACAGCAGCCGGTCGCGCTTCAGTCAAGGAAGTAGCAAGATCATCGGTTTTCGATAAACAAATTTTCGAATCAATTTTTGTTTCCATTTCAGGAGATTGCCATGTTGTGCCCAGATGATTCTACCGCTCTCAAGCGAGCGTCGTACGAGGGCGATGTTCCTGTGGACCAGTGCGGTAAGTGCGGAGGCATATGGTTGGACCATGGCGAATTGGAAGCTGTTCAGGATATTCGTGTGAACGACTACTCAAGCGAGTTGGAGGCGATCCCTACGTATTTTGATAACGCCTTTGAAATGGCACTGGCGAAGACCGAAGGCGTTTATTCCTGCCCAAAATGTAAGCGGGAGATGGAGAAACGCGAATATGCCTACTGTTCCCAAATAATGATTGACGTATGTCCGAGCTGCCGAGGTATATGGCTTCATCAAGACGAGCTCTCGGAATTGGAGATCTTTTTTGAGAAGTGTCGGGCAGATACTCGCGAAGTCAGGAAGGGGTTTCTGGCGAGTCTCAGGTCATTTCTCACCTAATGCCGACGTGTTTCGACGTCCGCTTCTGGCCGAGGCTGTATAGAAACTGCCCCGAGATATCCAGATCATCGACAAAAACATCAATCACACCACGAATGTGAGTATTTCATAATACTTGCGTGATAATCATGTGACTAACCGGCGCCATCCTTGATGCGGGTTAGCGGTGACTTTTCACTCGCTAACTCCCGGACCAATTATCTGCAACTAACAGAGGGCGTCAAAATGAGACTATCACCGTGGATCCGCATAGCTGCGCTATGCGCGGCGACACTAACGGCATCGGCTGTGCTAGCCGACAAACCGAACTTTTCAGAAGCAATTTACGCAGATGGCGTAGCATGGGGTACCAAGGGGACAACCGCACTCCCTGCACCAAACGAGCACAACCGGCAATCATTTGATGCATTGTATGTGGTTACAAATTCCAATAATCCGCAAGGCCAATTGCCGGTGTCCGAGGCTGCTCCAGGCAATCCGAACTACAATGGTGGACGATGGTTCACTCACTCCGTCGAGTGGACTGCAGAAGGGTTCATGGCGCATGGCATTGTGCCGGTGCTGATGTCTTATGCCGACATCCAGGAACATTACTATCTAGGTCACCTGGTAATAACACCGGGCTCATTCCCAGGCGGCCCACCGGTCTATTTCCAGTGTCCGTTGCTCCCAGTCAAGTAAGCACCATCCCGGCGGGCGTAGACGCCCGCCGGGATCTCTTATGTGTGGGGCGATATGTCTCCTCCTACTGCCTGTCGCTGCGACGACACAGCAAGCCTGGGACGAATTGGATGTCGTAGATGGCCCGAATCCGACACTGCGCTATGGGTTCTAGACTGAGCCCAAGTTTTTGATTGAAGCACTCGATTCCGCCCGAGCTCGATTGCACTTTGAACTGGCTGTGCAACGCGAGCGTCAATAACGGTCAGAGCACTACCACATGCCGCCTAACAATCATTGCAGCGGACCAGTCCGCGCGCGTCGCGCACGGCTTGGCCGCTGAATTCCGGCCGAGCGTAAGCTCGTGCGCATGGCACCGAGGAGGAGGTCGCTCATCGCAGTGCTCTTCTTCATCGATGAAAGAGCCGCCTAGACCACGGGCTGATCGCTCACGATGCACGGCGGCACGCGTATGTATTAGCGGACCGCCTTTATTTGGTGGGCCGACCTGGTCGATCAGAACCGACCCGGTGCGCCGACTTCTTCTAGGCCGCCCCGTTCGATATCGCAGAGCCGCATCACCCAATATTCCGCATT
>JAOTTJ010000208.1 GCA_029864465.1 Gammaproteobacteria bacterium
AAGCCCAGGGCTGCCTCGAAGTTCTCTTCCACGATACCGAGCACAACGACAGTAGTGACACCGTAACTCGCGTATTGGCGCAGCTGGGCAGCCAGACTGTCGCGTGCCGAGGCAGCCTCGAAACCTTCGTTGATGTGGCCGTGTGCGTTGACGAATCCCGGCACGATCGTCTTGCCCGTGAGGTCAATACGCTGAGCGCCGCCTGGAATCGAAACAGCGTTCGCGGCGCCCGCCGCTTCGACGCGCCCGTTTCGGAGGATCAGCGTGGCCCGCTCGATCGGCGCGCTACCCGTGCCGTCGAACAGGCGCGCACCCGTCAGCGCGACGACGCCGGACTCTTGCGCGTGCGTCACCGGGACGAGCCCGGCCGCAGCGATGAGCGACGCTGCTAACGTCAGAGAGGTGATTATTCTTTTCATTGAAACGCTCCCGTTGTGGCCTCTCGGAGAGAAGCCTCAGTCAGCAAACCAGAAGAACCGAGCAGTGACGCGCGTCGGGCTCAATCCCACTCCTTCTCTACGCCGTCCATCGTCGTGACGAATCCGAGCAAACAACCACTCGACCCATCGCGCAATGCATGACAGCGCACATGGATCTTATCGCCAGGCTTCACCTCGTCCTGCGCGATACCACCGCGAACGAGCGTCGTCGCACCGGCCGCTTCCATGGCCCACGTTTCGGTCTCGCCTTGCTCGTTGACGACATCCATATAAACCCATGCATGAGGGTTCACCCAATAGACGTCTGTGACGGTGCCGTCGAGCTCGACGTATTCGGTCATCGCGTAGTTGCCATGTGAGTGGTGCGCCCACGCGGTCAATGCCATCGCATGAGCCGCAATGGCTGCGATGCCCAGATATTTCAGTTTCGTCTTCAGCTGCATTTCTCGCTCCTAAGATTCCCTTGCGCTCGTCCCCCAGAACATTCTCGCCAGGAAGTTTCTGAATAAGTCAGCGGACCCATTCACCGCCAATACGAACCTTGCGGGGCTGGCGGAAACTGTCGAAAAAGATTCCGTTGCCGTCGTCATCCAGGAACTCGAGCGATTGCTGGAATATCCCGCCCGGCGGCGTCCCCGGATTGACGATCGCCTCGATGACATACAGCTTGCTCTCGAGCAGATACATGCCCGCGAAGGTTCGCGTTCCGTCGGGGTTGGTCGTGTGGAGCTGATGACCGTCCACGCGACCGATGTAGTGGTAGTTGTCGTACTCGACGGAGGCCGCCTTTTCCCGGATCAGTTTCGCCGCATAGGCCACGGATGCCCGCACATCCACCTCGCCGTAGACGGCGAGATAAACACCGTCGAGCTCGTCGATGCGCTGTATGTGCTTCTCCATCGCGTCGGTATAGTCGACGACGGTCAGCTTATACAAGCCTTCGTCAGTCTTTGACGTGTGCACGCGAGCCGGCACGACGATGCCGTACTCGGTCTCAAAATCCACCGTCTCGATGTCGAACGTCCCGCCCGGCGCGAGAATCCGGAACCGGTCCTGCTCGCTCTCGAATGGCGCAAACCGCTGCGCGAGCGCCGAGCTGGATACCAGCATGATCGAGGCGATCGAGATCAGGCGTAGTACATACATGGCTGAGTCCCTTGAGACACGTTGATTTCGGTCGAATATTGCCAGAAAGCCAGGCGCTTGTCCTGCCGTCAGGATACGTCAAATCAAATGCTTAGCCGCTTCTGGCCCATAGACGAGACACCGGCGCCGGCCCGCTCAACAGGATCGAGGGCATTTGTCTGAGCCATTTCTTACTCCTGTCGTTGCAGCCCCCAGATGCCCCACGCGCCCCAAATCGAGATGATCGGCAGCACGATCCAGTACGCGGTCTCGTTTGCTAGTTCCCAACCAGCCGCGCCGCGTGCCGCAACGACAGCCGCGAGACAGACGATAGGCCAGTAGACCGTGATACCAAGTGCCGCAGTGAGCACCGCGCGACCCCATGCCTTGCCAAGGCCGTGACCGACGAGTCCGACGACGAGCAGCGGGATGTAGACGAACAGGTCACCAAATGCGAACCCGTACCAGAAGGCGCGCCCAACCTCGGTGATTCGCTCGGCTGGTTCCTGCGTGCCCATCGCGACGCCGAGCTCATAGTTGATTGCCGAAATACCCTGAGCGTAGATGAGGTAAGCGAGCAGCAACCAGCCTGGAACTAGCACAGTCCACACGTCGAGCTGTCGTTTCGCCACTTCGTTCACCTAATCTAAGTCGAGCAATTGACCGCCGATCGGTCATAGGTGCCCAGCTCGGCGTCCAGACCTGGAACGTTCCGCCTGAGCTCATCCATGTCCACGGAGTTCCCCTGCATGTCGAGCGCGCGGACGGTCTCAGGGCCGCAGACCACGAGCGCGATAGGCTCGACGAACGCGGAGAACCTGCAGCTGCTGCTCGATCTGTGCCGGTGCCACTCGACAGACTCGATTGCGATAAGCGCTAGCCGTTGGTCGACGCGCACCGGCCTTGCGCGGAAAGTCCTCATCTAACGCGTCCCGCTTCGCATGATCTTAACGCCTCGCCAGACGGACGGCGAGAACATCAGTGAGACGACGAGATAGACAATGTGCAGAGGAACGACCCGGATGCTGCCGCTCGTGTCCAACTCGAAGGCCGGATCGAAGAACTCCGGCTCGATCTCGATCGTTGCATCGCGCACTGCGGTCAGCATGCCGGCAACAGGGCCGACGATGGCCCAGAGCCTACCCGTATCTGCCGGGTCACCGAGACCGATGCGAAGATGCAAGAGAATGCTTTGTTTACGCACGGCACCCCAGAGATCGCGCGCGAACTTTACGATCCGACGACGAAACCTCCCATCCCTGACGGCAGCGAGCACGGCGCCGGGCCCACGAGGGGATTGCCGTGCGCGCCGCTTCTTCTTCTCCGGCACCGTGTGCGATTCGGGCTCGGCTCGCGGATCGGCCGAGGGAATGCGCAAGCGCACGAGACCGAAGGCCCAGTGCAAGCGAACGTTCTGCTCGAGCGCGTTCCGCCAGGCAACCTCGAACTCGAGCGTAACCGGAATCGCCAGCAGGCCGACGAGCAACACCAGGAACAGCGCAGCGCCAACCAGCACGGGAGCGCTGTCCGCTATTCGGGAGCGGACGCGGTCTTCGCGGTCGCGGCCTTGCCGATGCTCTCGGCCACTTTCTCCAGCACCGAGGCAGTACCCGATTTGATCGGCTCGACGCGAACCTGGCTTCCGTCCACGATCACGAGCGCGACGGGTTTTACGCCGCCACCACCACCGGTACCACCACCCTGGCCGCTGCCCTTCTGCGGCTCGGTTCCCTCGCCGCCACCGACGCCGAAGCCGAATCCGACGCTGATGAGCGGTATGAGCGTCGTGCTCTCGATCTTGATGGGCTCGCCGACGACCGTTTTGGTGTTGAGCATGCGCTCGATCTCGCCGACCGTTTTATCGAACAGGCTTCCGATGTCTTCCATTAGGCTTTCCTCCCGACTATGGTCCGGCAGCGCACGCCGCGCCCGAACCGGAAACTCTCACCGCTGAGACTTCAACACCGGGAGGTCACAGCCACCATCCGCATATCTACCTAGCCTCGGCCTCAGGCACGGGTCGATGCAACGCAGATATGGTATCTTTCGCCCGTAGTCAGACGTTGGAGTCCATCTTGGAGACAGCTATGCATACACGACTTCTTCTAGGCTTTCTCGCCACCGGCCTGGCGCTCGCGGCACCGCAGCTCTCGGCGCACCACGGCTGGGGCGGCCAGAGCCAGGACCAGACGAACCTGTCAGGCACCTTACATAAGGCCGTGGATCTCAGCGGCCCTCACGCAACCATGCAGCTCATGGATGCGGACGGGCAGGTCTGGGACGTCACGCTTGGCCCCGCGTCGAGAACGAGACGATCCGGCCTGCCCGAGGCGGCGATCCCGCTCGGTGCGCAGGTGACCATTCGCGGCCAGCGTAACCTCGACATGAAACGGTTTGAGATGAAGACCGTGCGCGTTACCCACAACGGCACGAATTACGACGTCTACCCGAACCGCATCAAGTAGCTAGCGCTCGCCAAACGCATTGCTCGAGTTGCTGACGTGGCTCGAGGGCTCTGCCCTCGGTGAGGCCATGCGTGGTATGGGCGTCTGGACCTACGGCGTCGTCAATCTCGTTCATGTCCTTGGCGTCTCGACACTATTCGGCTCGATTCTCGTGCTCGATCTGCGCCTGCTCGGGCTCTGGCCTGGAATTCCACTGCGAACGGTGGCGACACCCACGCTACCGCTAGCCGCGGCGGGCCTTACGCTCGCCTTTCTGAGTGGTATCTGCATGATCGCGACGAACGCGATCGATTACGTCGACAACCCGTTCCTGCTGATCAAGTTTCCGGCCATCGGGCTCGGCTTACTGAACGCGGCCGTGTTGAGCCGTTTGCCTGCGTGGACATTGCGCGAGTCTCGGGAACCGTCACCGGCCGACAGACGCAAGCTCGCCGCGGCCGGCGGCACGTCACTCGCGTGCTGGCTCGCGGCGATCAGTGCTGGCCGGATGCTCGGATACTGGTAGGTCGAGGCGCATCGGCGCAGGACACGCCCGCCCCGGTGCTCTACTCGCGCAGCGCCCGACGTTCCGAGGCTACGCGAGTTTGCGCTTGAAATCAGGTCAGTCGGTCAGGCGACGGAACAGGACATGTCCTGCCCGCAGCACAACGGCGACTTGATCTTACCGTGACCGTTCGGACACTGTGAGATCTGCACTTCCTTGCCGTCCGGCAGCTCGAGCATGCCGTTCTCCAGGGGCGCGTCGCACTTACCGCAGGTCGCGTTGACGCTCATGCCGCACTTGTCACACTGATAGGTTGCCATGTTGTTGTCTTACCTCTTTCACTGAATCGTCGGTCGGGAGATTCGTTTGGATTCGCTATCGCACTATTCTCGCGGATACGCAGCCCGGAGGGAAGGGGCTGGCCATAACGATCTCTGTCAACTAACGCTAGGCCGGCGAGGGCGAGACGAAAACGATGATCGGTCGCGGAGATGCGCTCGCCACTCTCGGCAAACGAACAACCCGGGGGATTCATCGAAGTTGCAATAGTCGTTCGGTGGCAGCCTGCCGGTTAGACACCACCGACTGATCCGCTGTGCTAGAGACACTGTACGACAGATCAAGCTACCGCTCGAGTTCGTGGCGTCGGGAGCAGGCGCTGTTCAATTCGTATCAGGCCGACTGATCAATTACGCGCTAACCACGGTCAATCCGCCTCTCGGTAAGCACCGATCAGCGCGTCGCGAGCTCGACCCAGAGCGGACGATGGTCCGAAATGTGATGCTTCACGTGCCGGTTGAACAACCCGATGGCCCGGCTTTTCGGGAGCTCGCGTTCGAGCCGGCGCCAAAGTGGCTTGAAAATCGCCTTGTCGAAATCGAAGACACCGAAGTCTGTTACCCGTCTTCGAAAGCTCCCTGGCGTAAACACCATCTGATCATACGTCTTGTCGTTGCCCAAGTTTGAGCCGCCCGTCCTCGTAACGTAGTCAACGGGTCGCCATCCGAATTTCACGAGCGCTTGATAGGTGCTCTCCGTAGGCTGCATGGACGGCACGTTCATATCACCCAGAAGCACAATATCTTTGTTGTATACGGTCGCCGCATCGAACCGACGATCCGCCCAGCGACTCAAGGCATAGATTTCAAGCACACGACGAGCGTATTTCGCCCGATCGGCCTTCGATCGTGAATTCTGAAAGCTGCCGAAATATAGATGAACATTCGCAAGCACGATCTCGAGCCCACCAGCCTCGAACGACCCAACGAACGGATTTCTGTCGAACGGCGTGAACCGCAGATTCTTGAACGTGTCGACCTTCTCCGTCCCGTTTGCGCCCGTCCAACGGACCTTGACG
This sequence comes from Gammaproteobacteria bacterium, assembly GCA_029864465.1. Classification (GTDB taxonomy): domain Bacteria; phylum Pseudomonadota; class Gammaproteobacteria; order Steroidobacterales; family Rariloculaceae; genus JAHEEM01. The sequence continues at coordinate 5,872 of JAOTTJ010000208.1, forward strand.
GTGCGTTTCGGATATTCTCGAGGGCGTAGCGCCAGCTCGCCAAATAAGTTGGTCGGAACGACCTTGTCGCGCCGATAAACG
>JAOTTJ010000209.1 GCA_029864465.1 Gammaproteobacteria bacterium
CGCCGATGAAGTATGCAGCGCGTAGTAGTGGCTCGCAAGGAGTGAGCCGCCTAGAGCGCGCGACGCGCGGTCGAGAGGGGCCGGCGCGAGTAGGCGGCGGCATTGAAATATGTCATCTGTGCTCTATGCTAGGCAGCGAGACGGCTCGTCACGATCCAGACGGATACGCGTGACGTCTCGGCGGGGACAACGGCTACGACATGGACTCCGAAACAATTCGCTTGGCCGCCCGATGCGTAAGGCGTAGCTTCGTGAAACTACGAGGATAACGTTCAGATGATTCGATTATCGATAACTCTGACCGTGCTGTTGTCGTTCATGTCCGGTGCGGCGCACGCGCATCATTCCGTGAGTACGTTCTACGAGGTCGAGGCCTCGAGCGAGATCTCGGGGACCATTACAAACTTACGCTGGATCAACCCCCATATTCGCTTCACGCTCGAATCAGTCAATGAGAACAATGCAATCGAGACATGGACTGTCGAAGCGGGCTCGGTCAACAGTCTCGAGCGCAATGGAATCCAGCGTAGCCAGCTCGATGTAGGATCGGAGGTGACCGTCGTCGGGCGCCCGTCCAGACTGGGCCAGCCGGCGCTCTACGCCGCGGCGATCAGGATCCCGGATGGTGAGACCGTCGTCTTGCAGGGCTCGTTCGGTGAGCAGCAAGCGGCAGCGGCGGGGCTGCTGGCCGCGAGCGCGGTAGCCTCGGAGAACGCGAGCATCTACCGCGTCTGGCTGCGAGGCCGGGCCTACGGTGATTCAGTCAACGATCTTCCGTATGGTTTCGATCTTCCGTATACGGCCTCAGCCGTCGCTGCACGCGTCAACTACGACCCGCTCACAGACGATACTGCGCTCGAGTGCATTCCGCAGGGTATGCCCGGCATCATGGATAATCCCTTCCCGATCGAGTTCTCCGAAGACGGCGATGACATCGTGCTGCGGCTCGAGGAGTGGGACACCGTGCGCTCGATTCACATGACCGCTGGCGCAGATCCTGCGAGCCAGCCGGCGACACCGCTCGGTTACTCCGTGGGCCGCTGGGAGGGCGAGACATTGGTTGTCGAGACGACGCGTATCGATTGGCCGTTCTTCGACGACGTCGGTACGCCGCAAAGCTCGGAAGTCGAAACCGAAGAGCGGTTCTGGCTCAGCGACGACCGCACACGTCTGAACTACACGATCAAGGTGACGGACGCCGTGACTTTTTTGGAGCCCGTCACGCTCGAGGGTTACTGGGTCTGGGCGCCGGGTCAGGAGATCAAGCCTTTCAACTGCGCGCTCTGACGGACGTTAACCTTGCTACTGGGTGCCTCGATGATGTGGGTACAGGTTTTGGCTGCAGGGTCCTGATCGGGTCAACCGTGGCTCGGCTGTCTACTCAGGCAGCCTGCGCAGCCGGGCTCTCGGTCTCTTCTACCTGCGTCGGCAGAAATAGAACTGCAATGAAAATCAGGGAAGCTGCGACCGACAGCAGGCCGAACAGCGCCGTGAACCCTCGCGTGCCGTGTGCCCACGCGATCAGCGGGACGGCCGATGCCATGACGGTGAAGCTCACGAGCGATCGCAGCGCGTAGGCTCGGCTGCGCCACTCGCTGCGAGCGATGCGGCCAACGAGCACATCGTTGATCGGAATCTGGCCGAACACGACAAGCATGAATGCCGCAGCGACGATAAGTGCCGAGAGTCCTACGAGCGGCACCATGATCGCAAATAGAATCGCCTGGAGAATTGCGACAGATGCGAACACTGCGCGCACCGAGTGATTGTCGATGAGGTAACCGACGAGAAGCTGCGCAAACGAAGCGAGCGAGAACACCAAGAACGCATACCAGCCGACGAGTGTCGCCGTGCTGGCGAGGACGGGGAGTCTCTCATCGAAGACTTTGGGCAGCGCGAACGTCGTGCTCTGAAAGATCAATCCACCCAAGGCCGTTGTAAACAAGATCACGCTGAAAATACGGAGCAGGCTATTGCGCGCGATTCCAGGCCGCGGCTCGATTGTCTTTGCTGCGCTCATGGTCTCGTCCCCATACCCATCGATGCCCGGGGCGATCTTATTGAACGATAAATAAAGGACTCCCACCCCGATAGACGCAATCCCAGGCGCCATGAAGGCGCTTTGCCAGTCCCACGAGTCGATCAGAAACCCTGTAATCAGCGCGGCGCTCGCAACACCGAGATTGCCGAACACGCCATTGATCGCTAGAGGAACGCCGGTTTGCTTGCGTCCTTCGATGACCATCGCCAGACCGACCGGATGATAGATCGCGGCGAACACACCGAGGAGCGTGAGGCTGACGGCCATCTGTAATGGGTTCTCGGCGAGACCGGCGAGCACCGAGCTCGAGCCGATCCCGATGAAGAACACCGCCATCATGCCTTCGCGGCTCCAGCGGTCCGCGAGCCATCCAGCGGGGATAGAGCACACTGCGAACGCGACGAAGCTCGGAGTCGCGTAAGGAATGAGCGCGGCATAGCTCAAGTCCCATTCGATCGTGAGCCGCAGCGCCGCTGCGGTCGCGAAAATCAGCACGAAGAAGTGGTCCAGAAAGTGGCCCACGTTGAGAAACAGAAACCGGATTCGACCGTGCTGCATGAGCGCGGAGACCTCTAGCTCTGATCCCACTCCTGACGCTCGCCGCCAGGCGTCTCGGGATCGTAGTACCACTTCAGTCCGAGCGGCTCCTCACTGAGCACGTTGGTCTTGAAGCTTCGCCAAGCCTGGATCTCGAAGTAATCGAGCGGGCCGTCGACGGCGCAGAGCTGATGCGGTACGCCCGAAGGGAAGAAGACGAGCGTGCCGGGCTCGATCTCTTGCGAGTCGTCTCCGACGTTGACGCGCCCGCGACCTTTGAACGTCATGTAGACGTGTGCAGGGCCGTCGGGGTTGGCATCCGTGCCGACATGGGAGTGATAGGGCGATGCGCCACCCTCGTGGTAGTGCATTTCGCCGGCCTGGATGGCATTCGTGGGTGTGAGCCGTGAGCCGTCGAGCAGCCGGACGCTCGACTCGGCGCAAAAGCGGCGCACGCGCCCGCCGCTTGCATCACTGAGTGGGCGCAGCGTTTCTCTATTGAAGAAGTATCCCGGACCGCCGTCCAATCCGGCCTCGACTGCCGCCGGTGGTTTCGGCACGGCCATGTGCAGCACGTCCATGCTTCCGCTTGCGGCCTCGAAGCTCGCAGACTCGCCGGGCACGAGCAGAACGCCGGCACCTTCTTCCGCGTCGTGCGCTCCGTCGTTGTAGGTGACCGTTCCCTGCGTCGGTGCCTCGATGATGTAGACGACGTGGTAGCCGTCGGCGGCATCGACAGTGAGCTGCTTGCCGGCCGAGATCGTACGCCGGTGAACGTCCAGCGTTTTGGAGCCGCACAGGTCCGCGCTGCAAATCGTGCGGTCCGTGCCGGATGAGGTCTCAACGGCCGTAGCCGTGTTCGAGTCGATAATGAAAACGTCGTTGATGCTTGGCATGGTGTCATTGGTCCGAAGTGGATGGTTCTTCTGGCGGTGCAAGGAGTCTATAGCCTACCGGGCTCCGAGCTCCGCTTGATCAGGGAACTATACAATATAGTCGTTTGGGTTCCTGCCGTGTTCCGAGAGACTCGGCCGGCGTCTCGATAGATTCAGAGAGTTAGACGCGTACACGTTAGAAAGTGAGGCTCGCCCCGAATCTGACGCGAGCGCCGGGTGACGGGAAACCCGGCGCATCCTGATAATCCTCATCGAACGCGTTGTCGATCGCGAGCCAGAACGATTGATTCGGTAGCCGCTCGTAGCGCGCCGTTGCCCCGACAAGGGTGAAACCCGAGGCATCGACGTCACCCGTCGGGATCGAAGTGATCAATCGCGAGCCGGCGTATCGCGCCGTGACATTCAGATTCCATTGTTCGGAGATTGTCCAGTTCACGCGGACGCCCCCGGTGCGTTCAGGGCGCCGACGAAGCGGTCCGGACGAGCTCGATATATCGGCAAGCGTAGCGTCGACGAACAGCCTCAGAGTGGGCGTCACTTGAAAATTTCCTCTGATCTCTACGCCACTGACGTCGATTCGGCCGCGGTTGACGTTCGTAAATGACTCGAAGTCGAAATCAACGAGATTGTCGTATCGACTCTTGAACGTGGAGACGATGATTCGATTCGTATCCGTTAGCTCGTGTGTATAGCCGACCTCGGCGCTGCGCACTTTTTCGGCCACGAGGTCGGGATTGCCGAACAGCGGATTTCCCAAGGCGAAAAAACTCGGCAGCTTGAAGCCATTCGCGAGTCGCGCCCAAACGCGGCTACCGCTATCGGAAACTGTCCGTGATACGCCGAATTTTCCGGAGAAGCGGCCGTCATCGCCTGTGTGATCCCAGCGCGCAGCAACCGCCGTTGTGAGTTTTTCGTTCCAGCGTTTGCCGAGCTCGGCAAACGCAGACGTTGTAGAGCGATCCAGCTCATACGAATTCGGCGCCAACGCAAATCCCAAATCGACGGCGCCGTCGTCGCTGCCATCCTCGGACACTAGATCGACGCCGGTGACGAGACTGAGATCAGTGTCCAGATCGAGACGATTCACCCAGAGAAACTGAGACCGCTCGTAGTTCGTGATGGTGGAGAAAGCCGGCTGGCCGTCGAGCAGTCCAGGGGCGACAGCCGGAACGAGGCTGTCATCCGTGATTCGCGAAAAATTCAGATAGACATCGGAGTTCCAGTCATCGGTGACAGTCCATCTCCCTTCAGCTGCAAGGGTCAGGCTATCTCCATCGGCAGTCTCGAGCGCCCGGTTGACGGCGAGCTCGGGGCCGCCGCTGACTTCCGGAAAGCTCGCACGATCGCGTGTTACCTGGCGAAGGTTTACCTCCCATGAGTCGCCGTCGGAGAAAGATCCAACGAGCCGTGTACCGAGACTATCGAGGCGTAGCGATGATCCATCGATCTCGTTGCCGCCATCGGTGGACGATGCGCGAACGCCCCATTCCATGTCATTGCCTAATCCAAACGATGCTTGAGCGCCGACCCGCCAGTTATCGACACTGCCCGCTTCCAGAAAGGCGCTGGGCGAACCGGGCTCGGCCCAGGCCGATCGGATTAAAACCACGCCCGCCATCGCGTCAGCGCCGTAAACCGCCGACATCGCGCCGGCAGAGACGTCGACTCGACCGATGTCGAAGATGCCGAGCGAGGAAAAATCGAATGATCCGCCACGTGTGTTAGAAGGGTTGTTGAGGCGAACGCCGTCGACATGGACGGCCGTGAAATTGGACTCGGCGCCGCGCAAGAAGACCTCTGAAACGCCGCCGGGGCCGCCAGGGCGACTGACTGAGAATCCAGACAGCATTTGGAACAAGTGCTCCGGATCCACTGGATTGACCGTTGTTAGATCCGTGGAGCTGACGGATACTTCTTCACCAATGCTGAATCGACCCTCATCGAGTCGAGTCTCGACCGCTACGACCTCCTCGATTAGTGTCGAGTCGCTGATGCCCGCGGAGATGGGCGGTGCGGAAGCTGCCGGTCCACAAGCCAGTATGAATACGGACGCAAGACTACTGACTGACAGCGCGGTTGCTTCCTTTGTACCGGTATTATTCATTCGTGGATTGACTATGCGGCCTAGGCGATGCCAGGTGTTGCCGATGTCATGATCTAGGCTGATGGCTGCTCTCGTTCGTTATCAGAACTATAATCCGCATCGAAGGCGTTAAGGTCTCCGAGTATTCTGGATGGCTGTCTCGGCCAAAGGATATAAACAAAGTGCAGATTCTAGGGAATTATATAAACGGCGAACGTCAGCCCGTAGAGCAGGGCAGAACGGGTGCGGTCTTCAATCCCGCAACAGGCGAACACCGGCTCGATGTCCGGCTTTCGAGTGCTGAAGAGACCCGGGACGCAATCCGTGTTGCGCATGGCGCCTTTGATGACTGGAAGGCGATTCCTCCGCTGCGACGC
>JAOTTJ010000211.1 GCA_029864465.1 Gammaproteobacteria bacterium
CAAGCAGCCCGATCCCAAGCAGATATTTCGCGATGGACCCGAACAGCGGCTCGAGTTGAACGGCCATATCCGCAGCATTGCGCGCATCAAGCCCTTGTGCGAACAGGCTCGAGGAAGCCGTCGAGACGATGAAGATACTGACTAGGCCGCCAACTCCAACGGACAACACCGTGTCGGTTCGTACCACAGCCAGGTCCACCGCTCCCGCCCACCGTGCTTTTGCTGCCGAAGCGTGGAGAAACAAGTTGTACGGCACGACGGTCGTGCCGATGAGTGCGAGCACCATGACGAGGCCGCCCTCCGGGACTTTCGGTACGAGCAATCCGCGGAGCATGTCAGCAAGATCCGGCCGCGTGACTGCGAAAGTGCCGACGAACGCGATGGCCATGAGTACGACGAGGCCGATAAGCAGACGCTCGAGCTGCCGATACGTGCCGCGCACGAGCGCCACGGCGGCGAGCAACGTGATCGCGACGACGGCGGCTTCGAACGATACCCCGGCACCCAGCACGGACTCGGCGCCAAGCGCTGCACCGGACAGATTGCCGGCCTCGTAAGCAGCATTGCCGGCGTAGAGCGCGACCATGATCAACGCATAGAGCGGCCAACGCCACACGGAGCCAGCGAGCGTCGAGCGCAGTGCCTGCCCGAGCCCGCTCCGAGCAGCCGCCCCGAGCCGCCCGGCCATCTCCTGAAAGACAATCGTCGCGACGGTCGCGAAGACGAGCGCCCACAGCAGCGTGTAACCGAACTCGGCGCCGGCCAGCGTGCAGACAGTAACCGTGCCCGGCCCGACGAACGCAGCTGCGACGAGAGCGCCGGGGCCTATTTCCTTGAGCAGCCGAGAAGATCGTTTCATGGACGGCGTTCGCAATACGATACTGCGGCGCGCCACAGTTTAGTCGACCTCTATCCGGAGAAAGATACGACAGCGCGCTCGACGTAGTCGCTCGCGCGACGCCGCGCTGCCAATCTACAGTCTTGGCACTGCTCAGGCTAGAACGCGGCTCTGAGGCCCAAAGAGAAGTTGCGTCCGGGCAGCGGCGCGATGTCCTTAATAAGGGACGTGTGCCGCCGCGCATCCTCATCGAGGAGATTCGTGCCCTTGAAGAAGATAGATAACTCCTGCCCAGTGCTGAGCTCCCGAGTCCAGGTAACGTCGGCGTTGACCATCGTGTACCCCGGCGTCGGATCCTCGAACGGCGCGATCTCATCCTGCTTCACGTAACGAGCAGACTCCAAGCCCATGGTTAGGCGATCGTCGTGGTACTGGACGCGCGCGCCAATCCGCAGCGGCGGCAGCCTCGCGAGATTGCCGTCCGAATCGAGCTCACCATCGACATAGTCGCCGAAGATGCGCAGGTCGATCTCGCCGGAACCGATCTCGGCCACAGGCGCGAAAAGCTCGGCCTCGAGACCGCTTACGACCGCATCCTGCTGACGATACATATAGATCGGCAGCTCAGAGTCGGTATCGATCATCCCGGTATTCTGCAAAAAAATGAAGTCCGCGAAGCTCGTGTAAAAGGCCGTCACGGTCCACGTTACAGGCCCGGCTGTCTTCCGAAAACCGATATCCATATGCCGTGAGGTCTCCTGTGTCAGCCCCGCGTCGCCGACCTCGAAAGTGCGCGATGCCAGATGCGGTCCGTCCGCATAGAGCTCCTCGGCCACGGGCAGCCGCTCGGTCACAGCAAAATGCATTGCCAGCGCATAGTCATCACTGAGCTGGCGAATCGCCGCAAACGATGCGCTCGCGGCGGTACCGCTGAAGTCCATCGACATAGGCGAAGACGGCTTGTGCTCCTGGCGCTCCAGCCGTCCGCCGAGCGACAGGCTCCAATCGTCGATCTCACGATGCTCGAGCAAGAAGAGACCGACTGTCGTCGTATCCACTGGAGGGATAAAAGCCTCCTCGCCGATCGCCGAGAACTGACGCTCGCCGAACTGGATCCCGAAGTCACCTTCCCAGTCGCGCCATGGCTCGTGCGTCAACTCGATGCGCCCTTCGTAAGCTCGGTTCTCGAACAGCGTGCCGATTTCCTCGCCTTCGAGCTCCTGATGTTCGTAGTCGTTAATGCCGAGCCTGACGTTGATGCGCTGGATGGGCCCTGACATCGCCATCCAGCCCCCTTTTAGGTCCACGCGCGTCTGCTCTAGATCGATGCGCACGAGCTCTTCTTCGGCACCCATCACCGCGGCCTCTTCATGGTGGCCGGGCACGCCGTAGTCGGAATCGTAACGACTGAGCGAAATACCGAAAAAACCATTGTCTGCGAGCCATGAGCCGCCGACCGAACCACTCGTCGTTTTGAAGCCGCTGTTCTCGAGCACGCCAGTCGGCGTTTCTCCAGCCTCGGGCTCGAGCTCTGCAAACCCGGGAATCTTATAATCCCCGGCATCGCGGGAGAGCATGTCGAAGTGCCATGCAAAACTATCCCGACCGCCATCGAGCCGAACGGCGCCGGTGCGGTCATCCGCGACCGTGTTCCCCCGCAACTCGAATGCGCCTTCGAATCCGTCGTCCGGCACCATCTCCGGAATGCGCCTGGTCACGGTGTTGACCACGCCACCGATAGCGCCGCTTCCGTATAGCAACGTCGTCGGTCCACGAAAAATTTCTATCTGCTCAGCGATCAACGGATCGATACCCACGGCGTGGTCGACGCTGACCGTGGACACGTCCAACGAGTCGATACCGTCCTCCATGAGCTTGACGCGCGCGCCCGCAAGACCGCGGATAATCGGCCGTGATGCCCCGGCACCGAAAGAGCTGGCGGACATCCCGAGCTGGTCGGCGAGCGTCTCGCCGAGATTCGTATTCTGGGCACGCTGGAGCTCTTCGTTACTCAGCACTGTTACGGATTGGGCGAGTTGCGCAATCGTGCGTTCGTGCGGCGTGGCGATCACGCGAACTTCCTCGGTGACGTGCTGGGCATAAGTTGCCGGAGCAGCAAGCACCGCGCAGATACACAGCGCGCTACTCTTTCGGCAATTGTTGAAGTGAGCGGTCATTTCCCGACTCCTCTGAAAATAATGCGAGTTCCCTGCAACAACGGTCGCGGGAACTGAATCAAAGCCAGAAAAAATTAGGAATAGACTGGAGGCGCTCGCGCAGATCGCGCGAAAGGAAATACTGCTACGACGGGAACGAGCCGTTTGGGCACCGCCATTGTCGTCTGGACGGCCAGCGACAGCGACTCGATCGTTGCAACATTGCCGGCACTGAGAGTCGACGAGCTCGCACAGATGACGCATGTCGCGTCAGCGGAGTGGCCATCGAAATCGGCATGACCTGCGACGGCAGTCTGTGCAGCAAGGAGCGTAGCCGCCAGTAACACCTTGCAGAGCAGATTCCGAGTTGTTCGACGGTAGCGCATTCAGCCTCGTCGTGTTTGTCGCTCGACCAAAACCCGATAATAACGTTCAGCCCTTTGGAGCAGGTCCAGGACTGTTAGTTCCGTGTTGCGCCGGGCTCAATGTCTGTAGTGGCCGAGCGCAGACCGCCGACAGTGTGGAATAACCGTGTCGTCCGTGCAATAGGCGCATGGACGGCTTTGGAGCCGGTGAACGATCCCTATGAGCGCGATGACTTGTCTTCCGAGCGTCCACAGGTCGCGCGTGCGCTCATCGAGGCCTGGGAGGCCTACGCGAGCGAGGTCGGCGTCGTCACCAGTGAGTAAGTTGCCGTCTAGCCTTCCCCTCACAAGGTTGCCTTGCTCATGGCACGCAACGCTCCGGCGTCCGACCCGGTGCAACCACGCACAGCAGCTCGCCGCCGTTCATGACCTCGGCGCGATTCATGAAGATCGTGCGATCCCGCCATCCCGGCCACCCAATGATCGACAGCTCCGTGCCGACCTCGAACAGATGCAGGTAGTTGCCGAAATCCGAGCGCCGCATCGCGTTGACCGAGCCGTGCTCGACGAGCCACTGCTCCGTAGCCCCGTCTTCGGCGGTTACATCGACCAGAAAATGCGAATGCGGATTCAGCCATTTGACGTCGGTGAGCACACCCCGAATCAATATCTCGCGCGATTGATCGAAATTCACGGGTACGGAGTGATGGGCGATCGCGGCTGACGCCGTCAAACCTGCAGCGAGGGTCCAGAATCGTCGGCCGGTCCTCATGTCGTTCACCTCCGTCGTTGGTCAGGGCTACCCGTCGGGTGCGACGCGTCGGGCTTCCTCCGGAATACAGCCGTACTCCATGAGCTCGAAGTCCGAGCGCACGTAAGGGATCGTCACGACCAGCGGCTTGCGATAGTACGCCGGATCTTGATGCGTGGTCTCAATGGTCAGAATGTCGCCGTCACGACTAATCCGCTCGACGGTATGCATGCGCCGGCTCTGCGGCATGCCGGCCCACTCCTGCATCGTCGAGACGTAGCCCGGCGCGAAGTCAATCGTGTCGATGACGAGCGTATCGCCATCGTACCAGGCCGCCGAGTACCCGAGCGCTGGCATGTTCTCGATGTTGCTGCGTGGCGGATTAGGCTCGCTGGGATCGATGAGCGGCACGACGCGATCGACGTCCATCCACTCGTATTGGAGCCGCACGTGGTCCTCGGTCTGCGTGACCCCGACGAGCACATTCGGATTGAGCCAGATACGCGTCCAGCTCGCACCGATACAATCGTAGGCGGGATCGTCGATTCTAAAATCGTAGGCGTCGAATGCGCGTTGACCGGCCTCGGTGAACTCCCATTCACCAAACGCGATTCGCCCTCCTCCAGTCTGCCGAATCCAATTGCCGGAGAGATCCGGCGTCTGTGCAAGGCCTAGGGCACATCCGAGTAAGCCGCTCGCTGCTACCCCGATCGACGAACAGACTCTCATCTCTCAAGCCTCATCGTTATCGTCCACCGCCGAACAAGCCCTAAACCCGCCAGTCGGCCACGAAAACGATTTAAGAATAGCCTATAACCTATTATTTTAATTGGTGCCGGTGAACGGATTCGAACCGCCGACCCACGCATTACGAATGGGGTGGCTCGATCGTAACCGGTTGTTTTAGTTGACTAGATTCGCGTGGCGCCCGTTGCAAATTGCAGAACAGTGCACAACGGTGCACGACCAACCCCACAAATCTCCCACAGTATGTTGACGCGGACTTAAACAGCAACCACCTCTAGTATCTCTTCAAGCCCGATAAAGTCGTTCGCGTTCCTGGTATATAAAGGTAACCCGTTAGCGGCTGCCGTCGATGCAATCAACAGATCGGCAACGCGAGGACGAACAGTTCGCCCCACCGCCTTAGTGGCCGCGAATACACGACCGTAAATGCGCGCAGCTTCAGCATCGAATGGCAACGGATCCCACGTCGCGGCCGCCCACTGAAGTCGATCCTGTCGTCGCGCACGCTCGTCGTCATCACTGGTCGCATGCGGTCCGGCCGCAAGCTCAGCGAGCGTCACGGCCGCTATGGCAGTTTCCTCTGGCAGCGAGTCGATCGCGATGAGATCGTGGTCGACGACCACCGATGTGTCGAGAAGACCTCGTAGCACTTCAGCCATGAGCGGACTGATCTACCACCGCATCTAAATCCGCTCGTAACCGGTCCGCATCCACTCGAGTCGCGCGTCGTGCGGCATCCGCGATGACGGACCGAGGCACGAACCGCCGCGGAGATAAGGGCCGGAGCTCGGCGACGGGCTCGCCGTTCCGGGTGACGATCACAGTCTGACCGGCCTGGACTTCTCGCAGCACCGCAGCGGAGTCGTTTCGAAGCTGTCTTTGAGTAATCCTCTTGTCCATGGTGCGTATAGTAGCGTTTGTCTCACATCGTAGCAACAATGTTGGCGCATTGAAAAAAACCAATGGAATCAATGCACACGAGTTTTCGGGACCCACAGCACGCGGGACC
>JAOTTJ010000210.1 GCA_029864465.1 Gammaproteobacteria bacterium
AAACGCGAACCCGGCGACCGAGTTGTCGAGATTCGAACGCGGATCTCCATCCGTGAAGACGACGCCGACGGAAGATTCCGCGAGCACGTTGGCGGAGATGCGCCCCACGAATATATCTGTGGCCTCGACGCCTGCGAACTGATCCTGGCGGATGGCCAGAGCACCGAGGTTCCAGGGCCCGACGCGACCGCTGACCCTGGCTCCCGCCTCGAGATCGACGGGCGTGCCGTTCGCACCGAGTCCGATGCGCCGAGAGAAATACGGCCGGCCGTTCTCGAGGTCGGGCTGCGAAAGCGTGCTCGATCCCGAGAGGCCGAAGCCGAGGCGTCCGCCGACGCGGCCAAAGCGAAAGAAATCCGACTCGCGGAGAAAGAACGTACGCTTCTCGGGAAAGAACAGGCTGAACCGCGTGAGCTCGACCTGGCGGTCGTCGACCTCGGTCGCCGAGAAATCCGTGTTCAGCGTGAGGGCCGCGTTGATCGACGGCGTGAGTTTGTAGAACACGTCCAGCGAGGGCTCGATCTCGGAGTCCTGGCCCGACGGGTCGTAGGTCTTGCTCTGGCGCAAAGTGATCGAGGGAACGAAATCGAGACCTCTGCCGAGCTGCAGGTCCGCGAGGCCGACAGCCTCCCCGGCGATGCTGGGGTTCTGCTGCGAGTTACGTGACACCCAACCTACCGACTCCGATACGCGCGCAATGTCCCGACCGAAGTTGATGCCCCAGGTGTCACTCTCGGGATCGAACGACAGCGTCTGGAAGGGGATGGCCATCTCCGCGGTCCAACCCTCATCGTCGATGCTCGCGGCACCCTGCCATATGCCGTTCCAGTCCCAGTCCTGTCGCGCAGTCTCGAAAAAAACCATCTCCATCCGGATGCCGTTCGGATTGATCTGGAATCGATAGCCGTTGCGCTGATCGTTGTACGGCGCGACGACGAGCGAGAAATAGTCGTCGCCCCAGAACTGCGCGCCCTGTCTCAGCGTGTTCGCTGTGACTGCCCCGGAGTCGAGCATCCGCGCACCGACGTAGAGGGCGTCGTCGTCGTAGTAAACGCGCACAACCGTGTTCTGGCTCGGCAACGTGTACTCGATTGGCTCGACCTCGTGGAAGTCGTCGATGAGGGTCGCCGTTTGCCAGTCGGCTTCGTCGAGCCTTCCGTCGAGGATCGGCGCATCGCCGCGACTGATCACGAAAGACTTGGGTCCGGCGCCGGCTGTCAGCGTCTCCTGTGCGGCGGCAGACGTGCCGATCACGAATGCGGCAATCACCACTGCCCACAGAGTGACTGTCGATACCAATAAAACTCTGTTTGTCATTGCGTTTGTATCGCCGCGCTAGCCCGCGTCAGGCCACGCGCGATTGTGCAGCAAAATGCCGGCGATTTCAGCGGGCTGCGTCTCGTTCGACAACGTGCACGTGGTATGGTGCCCCCGTTGCGCTATGAGTCGATGGAGACATCCATGAGAGGCGGAAAACTTATTGCTCTTTCAATCATTTCGGCGTTAATCGCCGATGCCGGACTGGCTCAATCAGCCGACGGCGAAGACCTCGTTATCTACGCGGCCGCGGCAGTAAAAACCTCGCTGACCGAGATTGCCACCAATCATGAGCGGGCAACCGGACGCGACGTAAAGGTCGTTTTCGACTCCGCAGGCGCTACCCAGCGAAACTATCTGGCTGACCCCGAGGCCGACCTCCTGATTACGACGCCCGCGCGGATCGAGCAGGCCCAGAACGCAGGCTCGCTACCTGAAGGAACGACCATCGTGCTCGGCACGACTGTTGCCGGCATTGCCGTCCCTCCGGGCGCCACGAAGCCGGATATCTCCAATGCGGAGAATCTGAGAGCTGCCCTGCTCGCTGCCGAGCGCATTGCTTTCTCGGATCCGTCCCGCGGGGCGACCGTCGGAAATCATTTTATGACCGTGATCGCAGCACTCGGCATCGAGGACGAAGTACTTGCGAAAGCCACGCTGGCACCGAACGGAATCGAAACCATGCGTCTCGTACTCGAGGAAGGTGTCGACATCGGCATCACACAAAGCGTCGAAATCCTGCAGGCGAATCGTGATGCCCTCGCCGGACCGTTCCCGCCGGAATTCGAGCTAGCAACAGCCTATGCGCTCTGGCATCGCGACGAGCTCACGCCGGAGGCACGCGACTTCGTCGCAGTCTTGCTGGAGCCGGAGAGCCGCGCGATCCTCGCAGAGGAAGGGCTCGCGCCACCGGAATGACCGCGAAGGCCGTTTGACCGGTCTTCGCGCGCGCGGCGTCGCGTGGATCGCCGGGGATCAGTGTCGGTATCGGCTGACGAATCGCTCGAGTATGCGTTTCGCGAAAGGCGTATCTTCCTTGGCCACGGCCTCGATCAACTCGAGCGCCGTTTCCGGCGCGAAATAGCCGTGATTCTTGTAGACCTTGATACGTACCGTAAATCCCTCCAGATCACCTTCCGGATGGAATTGCGTTGCGTAGATGTTGTTCTTGAGTCGAAACATCTGCACGGGGCACTCTGCGGAACTCGCCAACAGCACCGTTCCTGGCGGGACGTCGTCGCAGGCTTCCTTGTGCCCCAGCAAAGCACGAAACGTCTGTGGGAATCCCTCTAGGAGCGGATCTCTCTTGCCGTCCTCCGTCAGCTTTATATCAGTACCGCCGACGGGCTCGGCGTACCTACGTGAAATGCGTGCACCGCAAAATTTGCCGAGCAGGCCGTTGCCGGAGCACGCGCCGAGAAATGGGAAATCTGCCTCGACGAGCTGCTCGAACAAGCTCATGAAATCGCTCTCGAGCTGCTTCTGGATTGCGGCCTTGTCGTCCTCGGGTGTGCTCACGTCGAAAGGGCTTCCCCCAACGATGATCGCCGCGTAGTCATCGAGCTGGATATCGGGCAAACCCGTAAGCTCGGCGCGCGCCCGCACGATCTCGTCTTCACGCAAACGGCCATACTGAAGAATAGCGCGCAGCTCGCTGTCTGCGGCTTCGTGTTCAGGCCGCAGCTGAATAATCAAGAAAGGCTTACTCACCGGGTCGCTCCTCGTCGCGGTTGTGCCATATCGCACAACAAGGCGACGGCGTCAACGACTCAAGGGCCGCCGACTGTACGTTCCCATATTGCGATGCTAGGATCACGGCGCTCAAAGCGATACACATCTCATAGCGAATAGCGCCTACCACGTCATGCAACGACTCCTTGTCTGCTTGAAGCGCGTTGTCGACTACAACGTGCGTGTGCGTCTGAAGCCCGACGGCTCCGGCGTGATTCTCGATGGCGTCAAAATGAGCATCAATCCATTTGACGAGATAGCGCTCGAGGAAGCGCTGCGCATCAAAGAGCGCGGTCAGGCCGAGGAAGTCGTCGTCGTTAGCCTCGGAACACCTGAAAGCCAACAACAGCTTCGCACCGGGCTTGCGATGGGCGCTGATCGCGCCATTCTCATCGAGACGGCGGATGAGCTTTCGCCGCTGACCATCGCGCGAGCACTCAGAGCACTGGTAGAACGGGAAAAACCTGGACTCGTGCTGCTCGGCAAACAGGCCATCGACGCCGACAACAACCAGACGGCGCAGATGCTCGCAGCGCTCTGGGAGCGCCCGCAAGCGACGTTTGTTTCCGAGCTCACGATCGATGGCGACAGCGCGAAGGCAGTACGCGAGGTCGACACCGGCCTCGAGGTCATCGAGATAGAGCTACCTGCCGTGTCAGCAGCGATCTGCGGCTAAACGAGCCGCGCTACGTGAAGCTTCCAGACATCATGAAGGCAAAAAAGAAGCCGCTCGATACGGTCGCGCTAGCCGACCTCGGCGTTGAGGCGGAATCCCAGTTCAAGATAACCAATACCGGCCCGCCACCCGAGCGCCAGAAAGGCGTCATGGTCGCAGATATAGCCGGACTCGTCTCCGAGCTAAAGAAAAAAGGTCTCGTCGATGGTTAGCGTGCTACTGATCGCCGAGCATGACGGACGCGATCTCAATCCGAGCACGGCGCGCTGCGTGAGCTGCGCGGCGAGCTTCGCCGGCAACGCCGTAGACATTGCTGTGTTCGCAGAACATGGCCAGGACGTCGCCGAGCAAGCCGCTGCGTTAGAGGGCGTGCGTCGAATCCTGCTCATCGACCGGCCGGAGAACGCCCCGCCACTGGCGGCCGTGCTCGCCCCGCAGGTCGCCGCGCTCGCTGCCGATTACAGCCATGTGCTTGGACCGTCGACGACGTTCGGCAAGGACCTGATGCCGCGCGTCGCAGCCCTGCTCGGTGTCGGTCAACTCAGCGACATCATGGCTGCCGAA
Source organism: Gammaproteobacteria bacterium (assembly GCA_029864465.1). GTDB lineage: Bacteria > Pseudomonadota > Gammaproteobacteria > Steroidobacterales > Rariloculaceae > JAHEEM01. The sequence goes on from JAOTTJ010000210.1 coordinate 4,289, forward strand.
ACGCCCTATCGTTTTGAGCGACCGATCTATGCCGGTAATGCAATCGTCGATGTCGAAGCCGATCCTCAGACCAAACTCGTCGCGACGGTGCGTACGGCATCGTACCCGCAGGCCGTCACAGGCGGATCTGCACAGATCGAAGCGCGTAGCCTCAACATCGATCTGCCACAGCACACGCGCTTCGTAGAGCTTCGCACGGACGCAGATACGAGCCGGCCGGATCTACAAGCCGCAGCCCGCGTCGTCTCCGGTGGCCGCGGTGTCGGCAGCGCAGATAACTTCGCCCTCATTTACGCACTCGCCGACGCACTCGGTGCCGCGGTCGGTGCATCGCGTGCGGCGGTCGATGCCGGCTATGTGGCGAATGACCTGCAGGTCGGTCAAACGGGAAAAATCATTGCGCCTGAGCTCTACGTGGCCGTCGGAATCTCCGGCGCGATTCAGCATCTCACAGGCATCAAGGACGCCGGGACAATTGTTGCCATCAATAAGGACGAGGAAGCGCCGATCTTTGAAGTTGCAGACATCGGCCTCGTCGCTGACTTGTTCACGGCGGTAGCCGAACTCACCGACGCACTCAAGCGTTAACCGAAACGGGGTCAGAGTTAATTCTCGAACGCGCCCCTGACTTCGGCGGCAATCATCCGCATGCCGTCGGCGACGACGGTCTCACTCTGCGCGAATGATATCCGCAGGCATTCGTTCCGATGCGGCCAATCGGTCTCGAGCCCCGGAAAAAAATGGTGCCCCGAGATAACGAAGACATCATCGTGCTTGAGCCGCTCGTAGAGCTCTGCGCTCGTGATCGGCAGGCCTGGCAGCCAGAGCCAGAGGAAGAACGCGCCTTCCGCCACATGGATTCGAAACGGCAAGCCTTCGAGCTCGTGCTTCAAAACGTTGACCGCGAATTCCGCCTTCTCGCGATAAAACGGTGTTATGAAGTTGCGACTCCATTCTATGATCTCACCGCTTTCGACGATATCCTCGACGAGCACAGGCCCAACGCTGCCGACTGCGAGGCTCATGACAGCCGTCATGCGCATTAGCGCATCGACGATCTCTTCTCGCGCAACGACAATCCCCGTGCGCACACCAGGCAGGCCGAGCTTTGACAAACTCATGCAGAGAATGACATTCTCGTTCCAGATCGGCTCGGCGTCGACGAAGACGATGCCCGGAAACGGTTGGCCGTAGGCGTTGTCGATGATGAACGGAACGTCTGCTGCACGAGCCAGTTCATCGAGCGCAGCAAGCTCGGCATCCGTTATGACGTTGCCGGTTGGATTCGTCGGCCGCGATACACAAATGGCACCGATGTCGTCGGTAACGGTCAACCCATCGAGATCGATGCGGTACTTGAATAGATGATCCGCCCGCTCCTCGATTCGCGGCTGCCTCGCGACGAACAGGCTCTCACTGAGGCCTTGGTCCGCGTAACCGATGTATTCGGGCGTAACCGGCAGCAGGACACGCTTGCGACTGCCGTCTGGAAACATGCCCGCCAAGAGATTGAACAACAGGAAAAAACCGGCCTGGCTGCCGCCCGTTAGAGCAATATTTTCCGCTGTGAGCTGCCAG
>JAOTTJ010000212.1 GCA_029864465.1 Gammaproteobacteria bacterium
AGAGGAGTTGGGCCGCGTCAACGGCTGGATGCAGGCCGGTATGCTCGGCGGGCGCGCGGGGGTTGCGGCAGGCAGTACGCTCATTGTGAGCGCGCTCGGGGACCCCGCGCTGGCCGTTCTGTTTCTTGCGGTCTTGATCGCGCTGCCAGCCATCGTGCTCGCCGTCGCTGTTGCCGAGCCCGCCCTGCACCACGGCGCGGTCGAGATACGAGCGGTCCTGAAACTCGTCGCGACTCGAGTGGGGCTCGCCGGGCTTGCGATAGCGCTCCTCGCAGGCGGCGGCTTCGAGTTTTTCGGCATTAGTGCCGGGCCGCGGCTCATCGATCTAGGGCGGAGCGAGAACGACGTCGCGTTATTTTTCGGATTGTTCGCGCCGGCCGGTCTCGCGCTCGGGGCGCTGCTCGGCGGCACCGTCGCCGATCAAATCGGCCCGTTGCGCGGCACGGCCCTGAGCCTCGCCTTGTTAAGCTTGATTTTATCCTCGATCGCAGTGGATGATCTCGCTCCCGTTTTTGGTGGCGGTCATGTTTTCTGGTTTGCAGTCGCGTACTTCGCGATCGGTGCTCTGACGGCGAGTTCGTACGCGCTCTTCATGCGGCTTTCGCACGGAGAGTTTGCGGCGACGCGTTTTTCCCTATTCATGGCGATGACCAACGCTTGCGAGGCTTGGTCAGGATTCATCGGCGGGTCGTTTGTGAGTGCGAGTTACGGTCTAACCCTGATGTCGTTGACGGCGGCCGCGTGCCTCGCGGCGATACCGCTGTATATATTGTGGCGGCAGTCGCCGCAAAGAGGATCGAATGAACAATAAGCAGTCCCAGCTCAACATGCGGCTCGCCACGCTGGCCGACGTCGACAGCATCATCGAGCTCGTGAAGCGTGCGTATCCGCAAATGTCGCCCTACATGCCGGCGATGATCAGAGGTCAGATCAATGCCTTTCCCGAAGGTGTCTGGATCGCCGAGCTTGGCGGCGAGATCGTCGGCTACTGCGCGACAATTCGGCTGCCGGAGAAAGAGGCGCTCGGCCCGCACACCTGGAACGAGATCACTGGCGGCGGGTACGGGTCGACGCACGATCCCGATGGCGAGTATTTGTACGGCTACGAAGTCTGTGTCGACCCCGCGTTCCGGCGTTATCGAATCGGTCAGCGCTTCTACCGCGCTCGGCGGCACTTGGTGGAATCGCTATCACTGAAGGGAATAGTGATCGCCGGGCGCATGCCGAACTATGCGCGGCGAAGAAAAGAGTACCCGACGCCAGAGCACTATCTCGAAGCCACCTTGCAGCGGAAGGTGCGTGATCCGGTGATCGGTTTCCAGGTACGCAACGGCTTCGAGGCCATCGGTGTTCTGCCTGGATATCTGCCGGTGGATACCGAGTCGCTTGGTAATGCTGTCCATATGGTGTGGCGCAATCCTCACTTCAAAGAGGAGGAGCGTGCGGCCAAGAGCAAGACTGTGCTCCAGGGTCTGACATCGGATCGTGTCAGGATCGCGTCCGTGCAATACGGTCAGCGGCGAATCCATTCATTCGACGAATTCCGGCAGATGACACTTTACTTTATCGATGTCTGTGCCGATTATCGTGCGGATTTTGTAGTGTTTCCCGAGCTCTATACGCTGCAGCTCCTATCGATCGAGAACGAGCCGATTCCGCCGAATGAGGCGATCCGCCACATCACCGAGCACGAAGGCGCGATCATGGACTTCGTTCGTGATGCAGCAATCAGATACAACATTAATATCATTGCCGGCAGCACACCATCGTTGCGCGGCGATGCCGTTTACAACGTCGCTCATGTGTTCAAGCGCGACGGCACGCATCAGAGCCAGGACAAGATTCACCCGACGCCGAACGAGTCTTACTGGTGGAACATCATGGGCGGCGACGAGGTCAAGCTCATAGAGTCCGACTGCGGCCCGGTCGCGGTGCTCGTCTGCTATGACGTCGAGTTCCCTGAGCTCGCGCGCCACCTGACCGATCAGGGTGTCAACGTCCTCTTTGTGCCGTTTCTGACTGACGAGCGCCAGAGCTATTTGCGCGTGCGCTATTGCGCTCAGGCGCGGGCCGTCGAGAACCAGATCTATGTCGCAATGTCGGGGAGCTGCGGCAACCTGCCTAACGTTCACAACATGGACATCCATTACGCGCAAAGCTGCATCTTGACGCCTTGCGATTTTCCGTTCGACCGTGATGGTATCGCTGCGGATACGACGCCGAACGTCGAGATGGTCGCATTTGCGGATCTAAGCCTGCGGGATCTTCGCTCGGCACGGCACAGCGGAACGGTGCGCAACCTGCGCGACCGCCGGCACGATCTCTATAGCGTGGTCTGGCGTTCGGAGCGATAGCTGCGAGAGCCGGCCGGGTATCCGCGTGGGGCTGACCGAAGACACGCCGCGAGCGAACCGAGCCGTGATGGGTAGAACTCCGAGCTGCCAGCAATGCGTTTTCAGGTGAGTCTGTTGCGCATCTCGTAACGGCCCAACCGGCTACGCCCGCGGCGGCAGGCGTCTGTGCGGAGCCTACCGGCTCAGAGCAGAATAGACGGCGTCTAGATTCTTGCTCAGAATCTGCTGCAGACCATCGGTCACCAGCTGACGATCCACGACCATCCCAGGGTCGGCCGTGTCGAGCACGATGAGCTCTGCCCCTGCATCCTCCACGGCACTCAGGATCTCGGCGCTCGGCATCCACTTGTGAATCACGACTCGGATGCCTCGGTCCTCGAGGTGTTTCGTGAGCGCCGTGAGATCAGCGTCGGTCCAGCGGATGTCTTGCTTGATGAAATAGCCGTCGACATAGAGGCCCATATCGTTCGTCAAGTACACGAAGTCGCCGGTCAGCGCGAAGACTGTATCGTCGCCTGTTTCAATCAGGCGATCCTGGTACCCGTTTCGAAGCGTCAGCAGATCCCTTTTCAGCGCATCGAGATTATTCGCGATGACCGGCGCGGACTCCGGAAAAATCTCGGCGAGATCGTGGGCAATGATGTCTCCCATGCGAATTGCATTGGAAACGCTGAGCCAGAAGTAAGGCCCGGTCGCAGCCTCTCGGGGATCGGTGTCGCTGCCCCAATCGACATTCGAGACCGGCGCATCGCTCAGCGCCACGCCTGGCGAGCTCAGCGACCACGGAATCGCGGCGTCGATGCCGATGATGCGGATGTTGGCCTCGCGGGCAAACCGATAGATCGGGTCGCCGGGCAAGGCATTGGTCAAAGAGATGACGGCCGTCGCAGCGGCAAAGGTCGGGGCCAGCCTGTCCATCCGCCGTGCGATGTAATCTTTCATCAGCGCGAGCTGACGACCATCTGCTGGAACGTTGAGCACCTGGATCGGCGTCCCAAGAGTCAACGCGGTTGCCAGAGAATAGGTTGCTTGGGTGCCCGTCAGCACGGTTGCGCCTGGCTCGTCGGCCGCTTGCACCGATGCCGTGAGAAGCATCAGCAGGAGGGCCCGGACGATTCGAGCCTTAGACCGTAAAACCGCTAAGTTCGCCATCGCCGGTCCTCCGTCGTGCCGCCACCTCACAGCGCTGCCTCCCGGAAACGGGGCACGGCCATACGTATGACCATCGTCAGCAAGAAGATCGAGGCTGCCGTCAAGATAATCGCACCGCCCGAGGGAACCGGCAGATCCCAGCGCATCGGCGCGTAGATTCCGATCAGGCAGCTGGCTGTCGAGAAAATGACACTCCATATCACGAAACCGCGAATCGAGCGATTGAGGTTGCGCGCGGCGGCCGCCGGGATCAGCAGCAACGCCTCGACCAGGATTGCTCCTACGATCTTCACGCAAGCGACCGTCAGAATGGTAACGAGTAGCACGAAGACATACTCCAGCAGATGAACCTTGATGCCACGCACGTGAGCGAGCGCCGGATTCAGGCTTGCCAGCAGCATCTGGTTATAAAGCGGAAGCGCGACGAGCGCCGTCAGGACCGCGGTCACGAGCAGCACATTCATGTCGGTATCGTTGACGGTCAGAATCGAGCCGAACATAACGGTGTCGAGAATATGCGTATTCACGCGTGCCGATACCCAAAGGAGCGCGGTCGCGCCGATCGCGAGAGAGATCGACAAGAACACGCCGATCAAGGTATCTGACGACATCTTGGTGTGATTCTTGGAGAAATTGAGAAACAGACCAAACAGGATGCAAAAGCTGAACATCGAGACATACGGCGCCGTATAAGACTCCCCGAGAATGACGCCGATAGCGACACCAGTCAGCGCGGCATGGCCTACCGCCTGGGAGAAGAACGCCATGCGCTTGATGACGACCATCGTACCGATGCCACCCAGCAGCGGGCCGACGACGAAAGCACAGAGAAAGCCGTTGACGACGAAGGCGTACAGAAACGTATAGTGGATGACACCCTCGTCGGCGAGACCAATGATGTACTGTCGAGGTATGTCGTATAACCAATCCATCGCCCTTACTCTTCAAGATGTTGTCGCGCCGGCCAACTCGAGCGACGGGAACAGGCCCGCTGCCGCGCCGCCCCTCAGGACTTCGCGCGCGTTGCCCTGCAACCGAACTTTACGGTCGACGTACGTCAATGTGTCGGCGATTTCGTTGACCTGAGCGATATCGTGATTGATCCAGACGACCGTGCCGCCCGCACCGGCAAACTCGACAATGGAGCCGACGAGAAGATCGCGGCCGCCCACATCCAGTCCGGTCATCGGCTCGTCCAGCACCAGCAGTGCGGGCTCCGGAATCAGAGCCTGCGCGAATAACACTCGCTGACGCTCGCCGCCAGAAAGGTTACCGAGTTTGTACCTGCCTTTCCCGGCCAGCCCCATGCGATCCAGCACTTCATCGATCTCCCGGCGACGCGCCCGGGAGATACCGAGGAACACGGGTCGGCGCTGACACGTCATTCCCATGAAGTCATTCACCGTGACAGGCAGGGTCTTATCGAAATCGAGCGCCTGTGGCACGTAACCGACGACCCGATTGTCGTGCCAGTGGATCGCGATGCGGCCGGAATGCGGCATCTGGCCCAGCATCGAACGAACCAGAGAGGTCTTACCGCCGCCATTGGCCCCGATAATGCAGTGAATGCTGCCTGCGGCGATCGAAAAATTGATGTCCTCGAGAATCGACGTGGCGCCCAGCGTCAGGCCGACATGCTCGAACTCTATTGACGGGCCCTGCATGCTGAGTTCCTTAGCTTCGACGCGGGCTCAAGACTTGTCGGCGGCGGTGTCATTGATGGCCAGAGCAAGCGTATCGAGGTTCTCGCGCATCTCCTCGATAAACCTTTCAGGCGTATAGGGGCCGCTGCTGATGTGGGAGATCGAGTACATCTTCACGCCCGTGGCTTCCCGAATCGTGTCCGAGAGCTTGCTCGCGAAGTATTTCTCCGCGAACAGCACGTTGACGTCCGCAGCGTTGATGCGATCGATGGTATCGGCCATTTGCCGAGCCGTCGGCTCGACACCATGGCGCGGCTCGATGACTGCGGTTACCTGAAGACCGAGCTCTTGCAGGATGTAGTCATAGCCGCTGTGCATCGTCGCGCAGCGAAAATTCGACAAATTGACGCCAGCCACCTTTTGATCGAACTCCGACCGTAGCCGGCGGATCTCGAGCGCATAGCGGCGCGCGTTGTCGCGGAACGCAGCGGCGTTATCGGGATCGAGCTCGCCGAGCTGGCGGGCAATCGTGTAAACCTGCTGGATAGCCGCCGTCGTTGAGATGAAAGTATGGGGATTGACGATCTTCTCGCCACTGGGATCGCCCGCAACCGGAATGAGCGACACGCCATCATTGGCATAGATCAGCGGCAACGTGTCCCTTACGCCGGCGGCATCGAGAATCTCGAACGCCCAGGAGTCGTGGCCGATA
>JAOTTJ010000214.1 GCA_029864465.1 Gammaproteobacteria bacterium
GCAGGACACCACGGACGTAGCTGTCGAAGCCGCCGCCGGCCGCATACGGAATGATGACGTCGATGTCATCTTCCGGGAACTGCGCCGAGGCGACAGTCATGCCGAGCAGCATGATGCCGAATGCACCGAGCGCCTTTGTTGTCAGTCTCCGCATGATGCGCCGACTACCTCGCCCCCTCTCTGGCAGAATCCTCGAACCGTCAAGCTTAGGCGTTCGCCGAGCCGTGTCAACAAAGCTCTGTCTGCCTCACAGCGCGGCGGCACCGTCATTTCAGGTAGGGCTGCAACGCGGGAAACGCGCCACCCAGAGTATTCTGCGGCCACGGTATCACGAGGAGCTGATCGAACAGCAGCAAGCTGAACGCGGTCACGCCCGTGGCCAGCAACAGCGCGCGACCCAAGGGCTCCCGGCCCCAGAACCGCACGCATAGCGTGACGAACAAGAACATCGCCGCCAGCATCCCGATGAGCTTAGCGACTACGAGATAGCCCCCGCACCAGGCGAAAAACTCCACGGCGCGGCTCAGCACCGTGCGCGGATTGTCTTGCGCGGCGACGCTTGCTGCAGGCGGATCGGTTGGCGCGCCACGTGGACCGCTGGATGCTTGCGAAGCGCGAGTGGCCGGCTGCAGGAAGAGCTCGTTAGCCAGACTCAATACGGCACACAGGAGTGCGACGGACGTGACAGCGAGCGGCACGATTCTGGCTTCAAAATTCCACTCGACGAGCATCCGAATGCACACGAGCAGCGCGGCGATAATGAACGAAGTAAACACCGCCGATGAGGTGAGTCGCGGCCGAACGATGCGCAGTCCCTGGCCTTGTGTCATGGCGACGCGAAAGTTTCGCAGTAACGGCCCGACGAGTCCGAGCACGGCGAGCGTGATGAAGAGAATCACGAGTGGACGAGTCATCCACGCCCAATCGTAACGGCCGACGGAGATGAATAGATACCGCTCGACGATCTCGCCGAGCACGACGCCGAGTATCAGTGGTGGGCGCGGCCATCCTTGCTGCTTCATGATCCAACCGAAGACGCCGAAACCGAGCAGAACGTACAAGTCGCCCCATTGCCGAGAGCCCTGAAATGCGCCGACGAAGATGATCGCCAGCACGACCGGCAGCAGCAGCCCGATCCGGATCGATGCGACGCGCGCGAGCTGATTGCTGAAAGCTAAGCACAACCCGGCGCCGAGCACGTTGGCCAAGGCGATGCTCCAGACAATGGAATAGGTAATCTCCAGATTGTCCGTCAGCATTCTCGGTCCCGGGACGAGCCCATGCATCATGAATGCGCCGAGCAGGATCGCCATCGAGGCGCTGCCGGGGACGCCGAACGCGATCGTCGGAACCAGCGAGCCGCCTTCTTTGGCGTTGTTCGAGCTCTCCGAGGCGATAACGCCGCGGATATCGCCCTTGCCAAAACCCTCGGTGTTTTTCTCGGTCTTCAGCGCATGGCCGTAGGCGAGCCAGTCGATAACGGCGGACCCCAAGCCCGGGACGGCACCGAGGGCCGCGCCCAGCCAGCTGCAGCGCAGGACGAGCCACCAGTGCGTCAAAGCATCGCGAATGCCCGCAAGCTGGCCCGAGCGCGTATCCGCACGGACCCCGCCGCCGATGCTGCGCCGGCCGATCGCGAGATCGGCGAGCTCGGGCAGCGCGAACAGTCCGAGCGTAACCGGCACGAGCGGCAGGCCGTCCCAGAGATAGAGCGTGTCGAATGTCCAGCGCATCGTGCCCGTCTGTGGATCGGAGCCGACCATGGCGACGACGAGCCCCAGCCCGGCTGCGACCATCCCTTTCAATGGCGCTTTGCCGCTGAGCACGGCCACCATGGACAGGCCGAAAATGCAGATCGCAAGCAACTCTGGTGAGCCGAGGTAGAGGATGACCGGACGCAGGATCGGGATGCTGACGGCCAGCAACGCCGCACCTGCGATGCCTCCCAGCAACGACGCCGTGTACGCCGCGCCGAAAGCGCGCCCGGCCTGACCGGCCTTTGCGAGCGGGTGGCCGTCCAGGATCGTCGCGGCGGATCCCGTGGTTCCAGGCACGCCGAACAGTACTGCCGGAACAGTGTCGGAAGTCGTCGTCACGGAACCCATGCCGATCAGGAAGGCGAAAGCCGAGTAAGCATCCATCTCGAACGTGAAAGGGAGGAGCAGTGCGAGGCCGACGATACCGCCGAGACCCGGGATGACCCCGATCGTAAGACCCACCAGGACGCCGGCGCCGAGCACCGCGAGCCGGGAAGGCTCGAGCAGTATGGTCAGCGCAGCTGCGGCTGCTTCCAGAGCGCTGGCTTCCATGTCATCGAGTCCCTGCGCCGGAACGCTCGCATGCGGTCCGGTGTCCGGGCGCAGCGAAAAATCGGCCGGTCATCGCGCGCCGCTTGCGCCACCGGATTCGCTGATTGCGCTTGCCGCGAGCTCGATCGCGGCGGCCGAGGCGCCGTAGACGCGCTCGAGCAGCGCGTCTACGTTTTCCCCGCTGACAGGATTGATCTCGACCTGCAGTTGCTCGGCGTCGCGCAGGAATTCGGGATCACGTGCAACCGCGTCCAACGCTCGTCGCAGTGCGCCGAGGCGGTCGGCCGGAATTCCGGGAGGCGCAAGATAGGGTCGCCCCATGACCTGGCGCGCGAAGATGATCTCCATTGCGCTGAGCTCGTTGTCGTTGTCGGCAAACTCGGTGATCAGTGGCACGTCCGGCAGCTCGGGATGCTTCGCGAGCGCGAGCTGCGCGAGGATTGTGACCTGCTCCGTCTCGAGCCAGTCGCCTCGGGTGGAGGACAGGCTCGAGAATGACCAGCCGCAGCGGCCGTCGACCTCACCACGCTCCATCGCGAGCAATATGTCGTTGCCGCCTGGATATCCCGATATCAGCCGGATATTGACGCCCAGAAGGTTCTTCAGCACGACCGGAAATACGACTGTGTCCGAGCCCGATCCGGTCCCGCCGACGATCAACTCCTGCGTCGCGAGATCGGCCATCGACTTGACGCTCGAGTCGTGCCAGGCGACGCAAATGCTGACTTCGTTGTTGAGGCTGCCGAGCCATGAGAACTCGCGCGCGTCGAACTGCGTTCCCTCGCCTGAGAGTAACGGCTCCATGGCGATGCCGCGGCCGAAAGTGCCGATGACGGTGCCGTCCTTCGGCGCGACGTTGTAGAGAAAATTCGCAAGCCGGAGACTCCCCGCACCGGGCATGTTTTGTGGCACGACGGTCGGGTTACCCGGAATGTGCTTGCCGAGATGGCGGGCGAGCAGCCGGGCATAGGTGTCGTAACCGCCGCCCGCGCTGTAGCCGATGAGCAGGCGCACCTGCTTGCCGGCGTAAAAATCGGACACGGCATCCGCGCGAAGTGACAGCGGGGCGGCAAGCAGCGTGATCGTCACCGCGCAAGCCGTAACTACCAGATTTATCGTTCTTCCCATCTCTGGTCTCCCCCTTGTTTACCGATGATATTATCACTGTCTTTCGCGCGATGACTGCGCCTGATGCCAGTCCCGGCGCCGGAAGCGACTGAACGTAACGACCAATATAGTGGGCAGAAGCCCCTGTGGAGTAGACGATGTGTGGCGATCTTGAAACCGACGAGTCCCGGGCAGAAGAGTTCTACACGCGATTCGTAGACCATACCCGTTCGTTTCTCGCCACGATGAATGCGGAGAACGCCGGCGCAACGACGAGTCCGCTGCATGCGTACCTGGACGCGCTATTCCAACGCACGCTGACTGCGGCAACGCAGTACCGTGACGTGCCCGACGAGGTCAGCGGCTACGATCGGCTGAGCATGGAGCCGCTGGTCTACGCACGGCTTGCGGGATTCATGGCGGCCCACCAGCCGCTCGAAGAAGACCCGATGCGCCGGCTGATCGACGCCGTCATGATGGGTTATGAGGAAGGCGAGGCTGCGTTCTCAGAGAGCGATCATCACCACGCTCACGGGCATACCCACTAGGAAAATTCTCGCTGGGGCGAAGCGTTCTGCCGGCTCAGTCCTGCGGCGGAACCCAGAGATCTTCGCAGCCTTGGGCAGGCTCGAGCTGGTCGAACCAGTTGAAGCCGATCGCCTTGAGTATGCGGCTATTGATTACCACGACGCGAGCTTCGTTCTGCGGATCGTCGTTGACCCGTTTATGTGCGCAGTACGGCGGGATGTAGATGTAATCTCCGGGACCCCAGTCGAACCGTTTCGGCGTCGTCTCCCACTCCCAGATGAACTCGTCCTCGCACTTGAAGCTGACGTCGTAGTGGAGATCATGCCCGGTCCCTTCGATGACAAACGCGACTTCCTCGGATAGGTGACGGCTCGTGCCGGTCGCGCCGTTCGCGGGTATGAACTGCATGTAGATATCTATACAGCACTCGACCGTGTTCATACCCTCGTTGACGATGTGCTTGATGAGCCCGTCGGCCGTACGTTCCATCGGCATTTCGTGCGATTTCACGAGGCTCGGTCGCTCGCGATACTCCTTGCGAAAGGCCCGTGACGCCTCGAGCGCCTGCGCATAGAAATCAGCTGTTACATCGCTGCGTGATCGTCGACGCTCGATGTCGCTTACAAAAGATGATTTGGTTTTCATTCGGAGATCTTTTCCTCTTTGCCCGCTGGGCTGACCTAGAGTGCACTCGGCGGCGCGTAATCCTCCTGCCCGGGAACTGGCTCGGTCGGAGGATACTCAACCATTTTCTGAAAGATCAAATGCATGAACAGAAACATAGGCTTGGCCTTCATGATCAACACGATGGCCTCCTCGTCCGGGTCGTCGGAAAAATGCTGATGAACGCAGCCGTTTTCTACGAGTAATGCATCACCTGCCTCCCAGTCGATTCGTTTGCCATCGTGGATATCGTGACCCTTACCTTTGAGAACGAAGAACACGGCACTGTTCATGTGACCATGCTTCTGTCCGTGCCCGCCGGGAGCGAAGGCGTCAATGTGTGACTCGATGGACTGCGCGACCCTAACGGCTTGCGGATTGATGACTTTCTTGCCGAAATTCTGCGGTCCGCCTTTCCACTTCAACGCCTGAGTTGGATAGATTCGCGGCTGAGAGAACAACTCCTGCATCAGCTCGCCGTACGTTCCTTCGAGGGCGCGTACGAACGTCCGTTTTTTTGTCCAGCGTTCCCAGACGACGTCTTTCTTCCCGGTATCACGTGAATCGGCGCTCATATTAAGGTCTCGGTGTTCGTTGGCAGGCTTCGAAGTACGATCGGCAGCACGATCGTTCGTATGCGAGCGATGTGCATGATCTCATGATAGCGCTATCGCCCAGCTTTCAGATAACAAACGGCCGCCGATAAGCACAGCGGCGCCGCCGATGCTGGCGATAGCGGCCGTGTTGAACCAGAAGGCGGAACGCTGCAGGCGCTGCAGCGGAAATGAGGCGACAAACGACAGCGCGGCCATGCCCAGTATCGAGCCCAGGCCGAAAGCGAGCACATAGCCGACGGCGTTGAGCATGGAATCCGCTGCGGCCGCCAACACGAGCAATCCGGCCGATCCCGCTGCGCCGTGCACCATACCGACCGCGAGAGCCCGCATGAGCCCGAGCTCGCTGTGCTCGTGGTGATGCGGATTTTGCGAGTGCGCCTTGTCGTCGAGGTGCGTGTGGGCGTGCAGATGACGCACGCCGGAGTCGTGCTCATGCACGTGAAAATGCGGCCGCTTGAGCCAGAGCGAGCGCAGAACTCTGGCGCCGAGCAACACGAGCATTCCGCCGACGACGAGCTCGAGCATGGCTTCGGTTCGCGGCGAGACCGTCTCGCCGAAGATCAGTAGGATCCCGCATATCGTAAGCAAGGTCGCTGTGTGCCCGAGACCCCAGAACCCGCCCCGCAG
>JAOTTJ010000213.1 GCA_029864465.1 Gammaproteobacteria bacterium
GCGGTTGATTCGATCGAGGTTGTAATCCGGCGAGCGTTCGGACCGTCGTGGCGAGATCGGGCCCGGCCGCCCGCCCGATGTCCCCTGCAGCAAGGCTGCGAGAAATTCGGTTTTTTCGGCGATGCGTGCCTGGGCCTCGGCCGTGAGCGCCGGCATCTGCCCGTCAGCGGGATCGACGATCATCGACGTACGCCGCCCGCGCGCGAGAGTCGGGTCGCCGCGCCAATGCTCGTTGTACGCGCGCGCGACGTCGCGCTCCGTGCCGGTACCCTCGCGACTGTCGCGCCCGGGTTGGTCGTAGCGCTCAGCGAGGGAACGCTCCGCCTCGGCTACTTCCTCATCCGTCAGAAATGCTCGCGTGCCGAAGCGTTCCGGGCGTTCGAGCGGCGTCTCATACGGGTTGCTCCAGATCCCTTGCAGGTCGGGATCGCCCCAAGGTGTGCGCGGGGCCTGAGCGTATGCCCTCGGCGCAAGTACGGCCGCGAGTGTCGCGATCAGTATCCAATCGATGCGCATGACGATCGCCCAACCCTGATTGCAGGAACCCACCAATCATAGCAACTCGGCGGGCTTTTGGCCCTTTGCAGGAAGCCGGGCTCGCGCCCGGCGGCGGCAGGGTCGCAAGCCCCTGGGAGCTAAGGCACGAGGACGATTTTCCCGAAGTGCTCGCTGGCCTCCATCATCCGGTGGGCCTCAGCAGCCTCGGCCAGCGGCAGGACCGCATGAATGAGCGGCTCGATCGCACCCTGCTCGAACAGCGGCATGACGGCGTTCGCGAACTGCGCGACGATCCCGGTTTTCTCGGCGACCGAGCGCGAGCGCAGCACCGAGCCGATAACCTGCTGGCGCTTGACCATGAGCGCGCCGAGATTGATCTCGGCTTTCGCGCCGCCCATGAGCCCGATGATGACGAGGCGTCCGCCGACGGCGAGTGCCTTGAGATTGCCGGCGAGATACTTGCCGCCGATATGATCGAGAATCACGTCGGCCCCGCGCTTGGCCGTGATCTCGCGCACGGCCTCAGCGAAATCCTGTGCTTTGTAGTCGATGACATCGTGCGCACCGAGCTCGGCGACGCGCTCGAGCTTGCCGGCCGATGCGGTGACGATGATGCGGCTCTCCGGGGTCAGCGCGCGACAGATCTGAATGCCGGAGGTGTTCACGCCGCCGCCGCCGCCGTGCAGCAGCACGGTCTCGCCGTCCTCGATATCGCCGAGCATGAAGACATTCAGATACGCGGTGATATACGTCTCGCAGACACACGCCGCCTGCTCGAAGCTCAAGCGCTGCGGAATCGGAATTAGATGATCGGCATAGGCGGTCGCAAATTCTGCGTATCCGCCGCCGCCGACGAGGCTCATGACGCGATCGCCGATGGCGTGACCCTCGACGCCAGGGCCGAGCGCCGCGATTGTGCCAGCAACTTCGAGGCCGAGCAGCTCAGACTCGCCTTTCGGCGCCGGGTAGTGGCCGAGCCGCTGGATTGTGTCGGCCCGATTGACCGTCGTCGCCTCGACCTTGATGAGCACCTGATGCTCACCGGGCTCGGGGGTTTGTGCCTCGCCAATCGCGAGCACCTCGGGGCCGCCGAACTCCTCCAGCAGGATTGCTTGCATTGCTATTTCTCGACTAATGGGGTCAAAGTAAATCGGGTTTAGGGCACGATTATTACAGAACGGATCCGTAGCGGGGTCGAATACCTTAGAAATTGCTGTTGGACGCCAATTTACTCCGACCTCGTTAATTGGACCCCATTTGGGACCCGATTGGCTCTGACCCCAATTTAGCAGGCGCGCGTTCATGTACCATACCTGCCTCGTTCCCGGCGCATTGTTCACTGACCGATGGCGAAAAAAATCAAAAAACTACTCGTCGCCAACCGCAGCGAAATCGCAATCCGCGTCATGCGCGCAGCGACGGAGCTGGGTATAGGCACGGTCGCCGTGTACGCGGAGGAAGATCGCTTCGCTTTGCATCGCTTCAAGGCCGATGAGAGCTACAAGCTCGGGGCGCCCGGACGCCCGCTCGCTGCTTACCTCGATATCGACGCCGTGCTGCGTATTGCGCAGGAGGCAGGCGTCGATGCGATTCATCCAGGCTACGGTTTCCTGTCCGAGAACCCGGACTTCGCCGATGCTTGCGTGCAGGCGGGCATCACGTTCATCGGACCGTCGTCCTCGGTCATGCGCGCGCTCGGCAATAAGGTCAGCGCGAGGGAGCTCGCGCAGAACGCCGGTGTACCCGTCGTCCCGGCGACCGGGCCCTTGCCCGAAGACCCTGCCGCTGCGGCGAAGCTCGCGGCTCAGGTCGGCTACCCGCTCATGCTCAAGGCGAGTTGGGGAGGCGGCGGGCGAGGGATGCGCGTCATTCGCGGGCCGGAGCAGCTCGAGGAGGACATCGCCGCTGCGCGGCGGGAAGCTGGGGCTGCGTTCGGCAACGATGAGGTTTATCTCGAGAAGCTCGTCGAGCGCGCACGTCACGTCGAGGTGCAGATTCTCGGTGACTCTCACGGCAATCTCGTGCACCTGTTCGAGCGTGACTGCAGCGTGCAGCGGCGCAACCAAAAGGTCGTCGAGCGGGCTCCAGCACCGTATCTGTCTGCGGAGCAACGTGAAGAGCTCTGCGGCTACGCGCTGCGTCTCGCCGAGGCTGCCGAATACCGCAACGCTGGCACAGTCGAGTTCCTCATGGACAGCGACGACGGCGCGTTCTATTTCATCGAGGTGAATCCGCGGATTCAGGTCGAGCACACCGTGACCGAGGAAGTCACGGGGATCGACATCGTCAAAGCACAGATCCGAATCGCGCAGGGCGCACGTATCGGTGATCCCGACAGCGGCGTTCTGACGCAGAAGAACATCCGCCTCAACGGCCACGCACTGCAGTGTCGGGTTACGACTGAGGATCCGGAGAATAATTTCATTCCCGACTATGGACGGATCCGTAACTATCGCAGCGCTTCGGGTTTCGGCATTCGCCTCGACGGTGGCACGGCGTACTCGGGTGCGCTGATTACGCCGTATTACGATTCCTTGCTCGTGAAGGTCACTGCGTGGGCGCCGACACCCGAAGAGTCCGTCATGCGCATGCACCGGGCGTTACGGGAATTTCGCATCCGCGGGCTGGCCACGAATCTGCTCTTTCTCGAGCAGCTCATCACGCACCCGAAGTTCCTGCATGCCGATTACACGACGCGGTTCATCGACGAGACGCCGGAGCTGTTCGCGGCGCCGCGCCGGCGCGATCGTGCGACAAGGCTGCTGCGCTTCATGGGCGAGGTCATCGTCAACGGCAACGCCGAAGTTGCCGGGCGAATCGAAACGAAGGCCAGGGCGCCCGTGTCCGTGCCGGAGTGCCGCGGCGAGGCGCCGCCGGGTACGGTGCAGAAACTCGAAGAGCTCGGTGCGGAAGGATTCGCGCAATGGCTGCTCGCCAAGCCCGAGGTCATGATCACCGACACGAGCATGCGCGACGCGCATCAATCGCTGTTGGCAACGCGCATGCGCACGGACGATATCGTCAAAATCGCGCCTGTCTACGCGGCACGTCTTCCGCAGCTGCTATCGCTGGAGTGCTGGGGCGGCGCCACATTCGACGTCGCGATGCGTTTTCTCAAGGAAGATCCTTGGGAGCGGCTAGAGATCATCAAGGCGCGTGCACCGAACATCCTCCTGCAGATGTTGCTGCGCTCCTCCAACGCCGTCGGTTACACGAATTATCCCGACAACGTCGTGCAGGCCTTCGTCACGCAGGCTGCGCAGGCCGGTGTCGATCTTTTCCGGGTGTTCGATTCGCTGAACTGGGTCGAGAACATGCGCGTCGCGCTCGACGCCGTGCTCGAGTCCGGCAAGATTTGTGAGGCAGCGATTTGTTATTCGGGTGATCTGTTGTCTCCGGCGCCGAACAAATACGATCTTGCGTACTACGTCGGAATGGCACGCGAGCTCGAGAAGGCGGGCGCGCATATCCTCGGGATCAAGGATATGGCCGGCGTATGCCGGCCCGCAGCGATCGAGAAACTCGTGAGCACGCTCAAGCAGGAGATCGGCCTACCGATTCATTTTCATACCCACGATACGAGCGGTATCGGTGCGGCGTCCGTGCTCGCAGCCGTGCGCGCCGGCGTCGACGCCGTCGATCTCGCAATGGATTCGGTCAGCGGTCTGACGTCACAGCCGAACCTGGGCTCTGTTGTCGACGCGCTGCGCGGCGATGCGCGCGACCCGGGCCTCGACCGCGAAGCGATCCGCGGGATCGCGCGTTACTGGGAGCTCGTGCGCGAGTACTACGCAGGGTTCGAGAGCGACATTCGCTCCGGCACGGCAGACGTTTACCGGCATGCGATGCCCGGCGGGCAATACACGAACCTGCGCGAGCAGGCGCGTGCGCTCGGCGTGGCTCATCGCTGGCCCGAAGTCGCTGAGCGTTATGTCGAGGTCAATCAGCTGTTCGGCGACATCATTAAGGTGACGCCCACGTCGAAGGTCGTCGGCGACATGGCGATCGCAATGGTCACGGGTGAGCTGACCGCAGAGGAAATCCTCGATCCTGACAAGGAGATCGCGTTTCCCGAGTCCGTCGTGTCGTTGTTCCGCGGTGACATCGGCCAGCCGGTGGGCGGTTTTCCGCAGGCGCTGCAAACAAAGATTCTCAAGGGCGAGAAGCCGTTGACCGAGCGCCCCGGCGCGCTCATGCCGCCAGCGGACCTGGACGCCGAGCGCGCCCAGGGCGAGAAACGCATCGGGCGGCGCATGAGCGATCGGGAGCTTTGCTCCTATCTGCTCTATCCAGCCGTGTTCGAGGAGTTCGCAAAGACTCAGCGTAGCTACGGAGACATCAGCGTGCTGCCGACGCCCGTCTTCTTCCACGGCCTCAAACCACAAGAAGAGATCGAGGTCCAGCTCGAGCGTGGCAAACGGCTGATCATCCGCCTGCTCGGGATGAGCGATGTCGATGACAGGGCGCAGCGCCGCGTTTTCTTCGAGCTCAACGGCCAGCCGCGCACAGTGGAAGTTACGGATCGCAGCCGCGCGGCATCAGTTAAGCGCCATCCCAAAGCCGATTCGGATAACCCCAAGCACGTTGCCGCGCCGATGCCCGGGCGCGTTGTCAGCATCAGCGTAAAGAAAGGCCAGCAGATCGGGCGCGGCGACGCACTACTCGCGATCGAGGCGATGAAAATGGAAACGCTGCTGCGCGCCGAGCGTGACGGCAAGATCAAGGCCATTCCGGCTGCCGTGGGCATGAGCATCGAGGCCCATGACCTACTCGTTGAACTAGAGTAAAGTCTACGTCGATAGCTAGGCGCTGCGCGCGCTGCAAAACAAAAAATAGGGGGAGTCACACCATGACCGAGGATCAAACCGAGGCCGGCCAGGGACAGGGCACATTCAAGAACATCGAGCTGCCGTCGATGGCGCCGCAGGCGCTGTTCAAGCACTTCGGCCCGGGCCTGATCCTCATGATGACGGGTATCGGCACGAGCCACCTCGTGACGGCACCCGTTGCTGGCGGCCGTTTCGAGTTCGCGCTGCTGTGGTGCATCCCGATCGCCTACATCTTCAAGTATTACGGCTTCGAGATGGCATTCCGCTTCACGCATGCCACCGGGCGAAGCATGATGGATGCTTACGCGACGGCCTGGAAAAAGTGGCCCGTCTGGTACGTGCTCATCACGACGATCATTCAGTCTGCGGTCGGTCAGGCCGGCCGTCTCATCGCTGCCGCCGCAGTCCTGTTCTACCTGTTCAGCGAATACTTCGGTCTCGACATTCCGGGTCTCAACAACGACCACGAGCTTGCGCTCTATGCTTTCGTTCTCGGTGTCGCTTCCGTAGCGATCATTCTCGGC
>JAOTTJ010000215.1 GCA_029864465.1 Gammaproteobacteria bacterium
ACGATCTCGGTCGTTTTCGTCTGCAGTAGCGTGTGTATGAGCAACAACGGGATCGCAACGATGAGACCGAACGCGGTCGTATTCATCGCCACCGAAATGCTGGCCGACAGTAAATCAGCTTTCTCCGCAGGGTTCGCATTCGATACGGCAGTGAAGGCGCGAATCAAACCGATGATCGTGCCGAGCAGGCCGAGCAGCGTCGCGATGTTGGCAAACGTCGCAAGATAGTGCGTACGTTTCTCGAGCCTAGGCAGGACCTCCATGAGGCTCTCTTCCATCGCCTTCTCGATATCTTCGCGACGGCGCGCAGAGCGCACGCGATTGAGCCCGTAGGACATGATCAGCGCAATCGCGGCTTTTGACTTGCTGGCTATTTGCGCCGCGGCGGAGAAATTGCCCGCCTTCAGCGCTGGCGTGATCTTGTTCCAGAGTGCCTTGTTCTTGGCCGTGGTCATCGTTAGGAAGAGCCAGCGCTCCGCCGCGATTGCAAGACCGAGCGCGAGCACGACGACGATCGGGTACATGAACACCCCGCCTTGCTGAAAAAAACTTACGATCGTGGAATAGACTTCCATTGGATTCACTCCTCTCGATACTCGTCGTGCAGCGTGTCGTAATAGCCCAGCTGCCTTTCAAAAACTTCCGGATCCACCGGTGCCAGCACTTCCTCGAGCAAGGTATTCGCGGGTCGACCGACGAGATCCCCTAGATCCGATCTCTTCCAAGGAACGATGTACAGCACCTTAGGCAATTCCTGGTTCCCCGTAATTGACGTGGTTCCCAGATCAAGCGAATCCATGGCCCTGGGGCCGGCGGAAACGGCCGCTGCGCGCGGTGCCGGCGGCGCAGCCGCGGGACGACCGGCGGTCTCGCCGACGTCGACGGCAGGCTCGAGCGCGGCAGCCTCTTCCAGGCTCAGCACGGGCGCCGGCGACTGCGTTGCGGTCTCCGACTGCTGCGCATACGCGTTTGTGCCTAAACCGAGCGACACGAAAAATAGGCCCGCGCGAGCCAGGCTCCTCCCCCTCATACGCCGTCCTCCTGAGCTATGCGTGTCGCCTCGTCTACGACGCCGACGCGCCGCTCGAGATCGATGATCCAGCGCCCCACAACCGCATCGGGCTCCACGAGCAGATCTTGATAGCGCCGATAGTGCTGCAACGCCTCGGCGGGTCGATAGAGATACAGATCCAGTAGGACGCCGAGATTATGGTGCGCGAGCGCGTAGGCCGGATCACTGTCGATCGCACGCAGATACGCCTGCTCTGCCTCGGCGAACTTGCCCTGCTTGCGCAGCAGAATTCCCAACCGGTTGCTCGCCGTTGCATGCGCCGGGTCCAGAGCA
Organism: Gammaproteobacteria bacterium; assembly: GCA_029864465.1. Classification (GTDB taxonomy): domain Bacteria; phylum Pseudomonadota; class Gammaproteobacteria; order Steroidobacterales; family Rariloculaceae; genus JAHEEM01. The sequence goes on from JAOTTJ010000215.1 coordinate 1,346, forward strand.
AGCGCACGATCCAGCGCATTATGCGCATCTTCGTACCGTCCGTCTCGCTCATAGACGATAGCGAGATTCACGTAGGCGCCTGGAAAATCGGGATATTCGAGGATGAACTGCTTGAGTCTGAGCTCGGCCTCGACGCTGTCGTCGCCGTCCATCGCCTCGAGCGCGCGTTCGTAGGCTGCCCGCGTAGCTGGGCTCACGATGATCTCCAGCACCATCTCAGCCTCGGCCGCCGACTCCTCGGCTGGTCGAACCGATCCGGATGTGCCGCAGCCATGGCAGAGCATCGCAACACACACCGCGACACCGGCCTGCCTCAACGAGGATCTCGCGACACGAAAACGACGCCGATTACTGAATCGCAACGACATAGGGTTCTCCTAGCTCGATTTTTCCGTAGCGCACGGGCATGAGCTGCGCCAACGCGTCCAAGCTCTTTCGCACAGCCTCGTCATAGATGCCTTCGGCCGTGCGCGCGGCGTTGAGCTCGTGCAGCTCGATCGCCTGCTCCTCGAACGGGAAGGCCTGTTCCTCGAGCAGGATCTCGTATTGGTCGAGCTCGAGCGCACTCAGATCTTCAGGGCGTTCTGAATCGAAGAGATCGCGGCTGAGACCGCTGTAAAGCTCCGCAATCTCAAAAGTTGCAGCCGTCGTGACCTCGGCGACGCCATAATCGACCGCGCGACCGAATGCAGCCAATGCATCTTCCATGCGCTGCTTCTTGATTTCGAGACTGTCCTGCAGCGGTACGACAAGGCGCACGGCTGCGAATGCATCCCGGGTGGGTACGGCAAGCTCGAACGTGGCATGCGCGGCGAGATAACGCGTGCGGTCGTTACGCTCCTCGCCTGCCAATGCGTCCGCCGAGACGATCGCCCCGAGCCAGCGCATGCGCGCTGGGTAGTCACCGGATTCCTCGGCAATCTCGACGAGCTGCTGCATGGCCTCTACGGCGAATGGCGCCGGGCGCGGGTAGCGCTCGACATAGCGCGCAAGTGCCTGGGCGGCACGATCCAGCACGGCGGCTTCGCGATAGAGCTCCGCGGCCTGCCATAGCGCTTGCTTGCGAACCTCTTCAGTCTCGTCACCGTCGGCGATTTGCTCGAACTCGGCTGCGGCCAACACCGCGTTACCCGAGTTCAAGTAGGCGACGGCGAGCTTGGCAGTCACGTCGGCTGCATACTCGTGTCCCGGATAGTCGGCCCGAAACGCTTCGAGGACGCCGGCCGCCCGTTGCCAGTCCTCGAGGACCAGCAGATCAGCCGCGGCGTCGTAGCGAGCTGTCGCAACGATTGTCGACGTCGGCGTCATCGTCGCGACTCGTAAGAAATGCTCGACCGACCCCGCATAGTCGCCGGCGAGTCTGGCCTGCTCGCCTTGCTTGTATATCGACGATGCGATCCGCTCGATAATCTCGGGGCGCTGCGGGTCGTCGGGCGCGAAGAATCGCATGAGCTCGAGATAAGCGACCTCCGCCGCGGCGAAACTCGCCAGATCGAACTCCGAATGCGCAACGACCGTCCAAGCTGTTCTCTGCAACGAACGCTCCGGCGCAGGGACGCGGGCGAGCAATGCCCGTCCGACGTCGCGAGCGCGCTCGATCTCGTTGAGCTCGAACAGCCGTTCGGCCGCGTTGGTCATCGCTGCGTTCGCCTCCATATGCTGGGGATACGTGTCGGCGAATCTAAGCGCGCTTTCAATTTGTTGGCGGCGCCATTGTTCGCTCGCCGAAGGATCGATCGACGCCTCAATCTCGGCGTAAGCCAACAAAGCGGCGTAACCGGCCTCAGCGCTCTCTGCATGGAACGGATAGCCATAGGCCGTCCGTTCGTACTCGACGACCGCTGCTCGGAAATCGCGGCTTTCGAAAAGCACCTCCGCCAGCAGGAAATTCGTATGGGCGGAATCGGGGTCGTCCGGGAACGCCGCGAGGAAATTTCGGTACCAGCGACCAGCCAAGCGATAGCTTTCCGTGTTACCCGACTCCTGCGCGTCGGCATGATAATAAGCGGCCAGGTCCATGAGCGTGGCCTTCAGATGGCCAACGACCTCCGGCTGCTGCTCGTATGTGTAGCGCTCCCAGTACGGGCTGTCGGGTCCGTAGCGCTCTACGAAATCACGCTTCGCATCGAGCACTAGCTCCGCGAATCCACCGTTCTGGTAAGCGGCAATGACCTGCGCCTGTAGCAACGGGGCTTTCTCGTGATACGTGTCGAACTCCGCGAACGCTTGAAAGGCCGAGGCCGCGTCGTGGTAGCGCTCCTTCTCGAGATACAGCTCGCCGAGATCGTTGTAAACGATGTACGCATAGGGTCGTAGACCATGCGCCGTAAAGTACTCGGTCACCGAGCTCGGGCCGTCCAGATACGAGAAGTTGATCGAGAGCACGCCCAGCGTATCGTCGACGAGCTCCTGATCTGCGCGGCCCATGCTTTCGTAGCGCTGCGCAGGGTCAGACTCGTCGCCGAGCTTTCGATCGAGCAGACCGAAGAACGAGCCAAGGCTTTCTTCGTGCAGTAGCTGCTTGAACAGCGACCAACCATGCTTGTAGAGCGACTGTTCACGAAACTGTTCCTCGCCGGTGGCGAGCACGGCGCCGTAAGCATCCTCGGCTTCGTCGTAGCGGCGCTGGATGAACAGGATTTCGCCGCGGCGGAAGTGCGCTTCCGCAAAATGTGGCGCATCACGGTACTCTCCGACGAGCCGATCGAGCGCATCGAGGGCGAGCTCCGGCTCACCGTTGAGCTCGTACGCACGCGCCAGCTGATACAGAACGAGATCGTTTTTCGCGTAGCCCGGGTAAGTGTCGAGTAGCGCTTCGTAGAGATCGACTGCGTCGGCGGAACGATCTGCGACCGATTGGAGATTCTCCTGAAGCTGCTCGAGCTCTCCAGCCTCGAGTTGCAGGTCTGCCAGTCGGCGCATCGCCTCGGCATGCAGCAGCGGATCGTCCCCGGCCAGGTCGATGAAGATCTCATAGCTCTCGATCGCCTTGACTTGACTGTCGGAGATCGGCGCCTCGGTGTCGATCACGACCTCTTCGCTCGCGAGATCCTCGATCGTCGGCGCCTGGTTCTCGTCATTGTCGTCGCGCCCGAACGGCCAGAGCGCTGCCACCATGAGAATGGCGGTTATTGGGGCAGCCGATGTCATCTCAGCTCCCCCTCGACCGGCTCGACCGCGCGTGTTCCAGTCGAGGACAGCGTCGACGAGCGATCGTAGACGGAGGCCAGCGCGAAACGCGCCTGCACGAGATAAGTCGAGAGCCGGTCCCGCTGCGCGTGCAGCTCGCGCGTCGCGACACCCTGCAGGAACGCAGCCTGCCGCACAATGAGCCCGTCGAGTTGGGCGCTGAGCGATTGAACCCGGGGTGTCAAACCGCCGATACGCTGGGTCAGCGTCGTAAACGTATCGGGCCACTCAGTCCTGGCTTTGTCGACCTGATGGTACGAGCGTTGTGCAGATCGAAACTCCCTCTCGACGCTGCGTAAATCTTTCTTCGCCTGCCAAAGCCGTGCGCGGTAATCGCGATAGAGATTCCAATACAGCACGCCGCTCAGAAAACGCTGCTTCTCTCTAAGCTCCTCGGCACCGGGCTCGCTCCCGAGGAGATCGAACTTGCCATCCATTGCCTCGAGCGTCGCCCACGCTTCCTGCTCGGGATCCGTGCCAAGCGCCCAGACGTTCTCGTCACGCTCGATCGCGATAACGCGGGACTCGGCCGCGACTCGGCGCGCCGCCAACTCGTCGAGATCGACGCTGTCTAGAGCTCGCTCGATGACCGGCAGGCGCTGCTCATAGGCCTGTTGGCGGGTGTCGAGAATGTTATCGAACGCACCGAGGCTCTCGGACCAACCGCCAAGGTTTTCGCGCATATACAGCAGATCGCGATAATTCTTGAGGCCCTCCTGAAACTCATTGGACGCCACGACCTCGTAGAGATAATGGCTCTCGGTCGAGTCGGGGAGCTCATCGAGGCGCCAATACCAGCCCGAAGCATCCGTGATCCGATTATTCAGCAGGTCACCGACGAAGACGCCGTTTTCCACGGCAACGATCGCCGCATCCATACGACCGATCTCGGCACTGAACGCGTCGATCGCATCGAGGTAGTAGTCGGCCGCCTGCCGGTTGGCGCCAAGCTGACCGAATGCATACGGCACGGCCAACAGCGACTCCTGCACGGCCGGATCGAGAATATTGCGCTGTCTGAGCTCGAGCCACGGCGACAGCGCCGCGCGATAGTCGCCACGCTCGGCATCTGACCAACCGACGCCGAGCAGCGCCTTGTTCGAGAACGGGCCCTGCAGGCGTACGCGCTGCAGTGACGGCTGCGCTCGATCAGGGCGCTCGGCCTGCAGCCAGGCATATCCGAGTGCGACGTTGGCTTTGTCCCGCAGCCCGATCAGATCGTCATTGGTTGCCGGCAGCTGACCGACCTCGTCGAGGACCTGAGCGCCTTCCTCGACGCGCCCAAGCCGCACAAGCGAGACGCCGAT
>JAOTTJ010000216.1 GCA_029864465.1 Gammaproteobacteria bacterium
TTCGAGTTTTCGGCGGAAATGAAGGCGTTGATAGACGGGGTCCGTATGCATTTCCGGCGTGGCTACGTAGCGACTCACGGGATCCAAGTAGATATCCTGATTCTCATCGACGATACCGCCACGGAACTCGATCGAGGACACGTGGCCCTCGCCCGTTGCTCGAAAGCTCATAACGAATCGCAATGACCCTTTCTCGACCCCATTTTGGTCGGGGTGGGGTACTATGGATGGATTAAAGAGTGCCGCCGCCTCGACAGAGTATTCAGCGGTAAAGTACGCGCCAAGCAGAAGGCGTTGCTCGGCGGTCAAAACGAGCTGTTTCGGAACGTTCTCTGAGATTCGTTCGAAGTTTTTCTCTAGCACCCCTCTAAAGTTTCGGTGGCGCGCTGAGAAATCATGGAAGACATTTTCCAAGAGGTTTTGCACATCATCGTCGTCAAGATCCGCGACGCGCATGATTAACTTTTTGATGCGGGTCCGATCGCCAGGAATATGCGGCCGCGTGATGACGCGTGAGCTCTCGGCGTTCAATAGAGTTGGACGCCGTTTGATCAGCTGTCTGCGTTGTTCCTTTACGTTCATGAGAATTTGCGCATCGAAGGGATTTGACCAACTGCGAGTACAGCATCATTGAGCTAAGCCGAAGCGGCAGGAATTATAGCGGCGCTACCGCTTATAAGCCCGCGTTATGAATCACAGATTCGGAAATATTCAGACCTGAGTATGTCGATGCGAGTCGCTGTTCTCAGTCCTATTTCCTGGCGAACGCCGCCACGTCACTATGGGCCATGGGAATCTGTGGTCAGCCTGCTCACTGAGGAATTGGTACGGATTGGCCTGGATGTCACGCTGTTTGCCACCGGAGATTCTCAGACCAGCGGGAAACTGGTTGCCGTGTGTCCGCGCCCCTACTCGGAGGATCCTTCAGTCGATCCGAAGGTCGCGGAGTGCTTGCACATCTCTGAGGTCTTCGAGCGTTCCGCTGACTTCGATCTCATTCACAACCACTTTGATTTTCTGCCGCTGACCTATTCGGGGCTGACTGACACGCCGGTGTTGACCACAATCCATGGCTTCTCGTCAGCTTCGATCCTTCCGGTCTACGAGAAATACAATGGGCGTAGCCACTATGTATCAATCAGCGAGGCAGATAGATCGCCAGCGCTCGATTACATAGCCACCGTCCATCACGGAATTGATATCGCGCAATTCCCGTTCTCCGAAGCCGGCGGCGAATATCTCTTGTTTTTCGGCCGAATCCATCCGGACAAGGGCGTGTACGAAGCCATCCAAGTAGCGCGGCAGGTCGGAAGAAAACTCGTTATCGCGGGCATCGTACAGGATCGAGAGTACTTCGAGACCCGGGTCGAGCCCTACCTCGACGGTGACGCCGTAGAGTACGTAGGCGCCGTGGGGCCCGCCGAGCGATCACAGATACTGGGCGGAGCATTAGCGCTGTTGCATCTGATCAGTTTCGACGAGCCGTTCGGCTTGAGCCTGGTCGAGTCGTTAGCGTGCGGAACGCCCGTTATCGCGTTTGGCCGTGGCTCGATGCCGGAGATCATCAAACACGGTGAGACCGGTTACATCGTCGAGGATGTCGAGCGCGCCGTGGAGGCCGTCGCTCTAGTGCGGGCTCTGGACAGGTCCGCATGTCGAACGGATGCTGAACAGCGCTTCTCTCACACCCGCATGGCAAACGACTATGTCCGCGTATATAGGGAAATCCTGAAATTGGAAGCGGAAGATGAAAAATAGGCCATTAGTGACCCGGTATGAGGGTAACCCTATCCTCACCAAGCACGATATTCCGTACGCCGTAGAGACTGTCCACAATGCGGGCGCAGTCAAATTCGAGGGTTGTTACCTACTTCTGTTCCGATCTCACCTGCACAATGGACGATCCATTCTCGGTATCGCGCGCAGCGACGACGGCTACCGCTTCAAGGCAGATACCGCGCCCTTCATGGTGCCGTCTACAGAAGACGTTTTCTCTCGATTCGAAGAGTACGGGGTCGAGGACCCGAGAATCTGCTGTCTAGAAGGCGCCTATTACATTACCTATAGCGCGTATTCCAGATTCGGTACTCGCATCGGTCTTGCAAAGACACATGATTTCAAGACTGTTGAGCGGGTATCTTTAATCAGCGAGCCGGATATGCGCAATGTGGTGATTTTTCCGGAGACTTTCAACGGTCGTTACGCGCGACTGGACCGGCCCCACTCAGAGATCAATCCTTGGTCTATCTGGTTGTCCTGGTCACCGGATCTGATTCACTGGGGAGAGTCCGAACCAGTCATCAATTCAGCTATCTATCATTGGGATCAGATGAAAATAGGTCCGGGGGCGACGCCGATCAAAACACCGGACGGCTGGCTAAATATTTTCCACGGCGTATTTCCTACGATGGATGGGTCGGTGTACCGATTGGGCGTCGCTCTTCACGATTTGGCCAATCCCGCTAGAGTGCTGGGTGTCGCTGACGACTGGATAGTTTCACCCGAGGATTCCTGGGAGTTGACCGGCTACGTGCACAACGTCGTATTCAGCTGCGGGGCCGTTGCCGAGGACGACGGTACCGTGAAGATCTATTGGGGCGGGGCGGATACGGTGATGTGCGTCGGGGTAGCGAAAATCTCGGATTTGGTCCGGCTATGCCTAGACAAACCGAGAGCGGCACTGTGAAAATTTGCCGATCAACGCCAAAAATCGTCAAATTGCGGGCATCTCTGGGTATACTTCTGCCGTTAGCTCTACCGCTTCTAACGTATCTACGGGTGTGGTGCCCATTATCTTCTTAAGCGGACCCCAATCCTTAGGAGGAATCATGGGTAGGAAACTTTACGTAGGCAATCTGCCGTACTCGGCGACCGAGAGCGATCTGTCGGAAAAATTCTCAGAATCCGGAACAGTCGAATCTTGCAAGCTCATCACGGATCGTGACACGGGTCAGAGCAAAGGCTTTGGCTTTATCGAGATGGCAACCGATGGGGAAGCCCAGGCGGCAATCGACCGACTCAATGGAACCGACTATGACGGCCGTCCAATGAAGGTCAATGAAGCCAAGCCCCAGGAGAAGAGATCTGGCGGGGGTGGCGGCGGCCGCTGGTAGAGACCTTTGATCAGTGAGAACGCGCTTCCGGCATCGTGCGCCAACGACCGATTGCCGGGGTCGCGTTCGCTGATCTTCAAGGCTTGTCTTTAGGAAGACGCCGCGAGTACCCGCTGGCACAGGGCCCGCGGAGATCGCGGCGATCTTTCGTCAAAGGCTCTCGATGCGCGTCAGCAGCAAGTCCATGCATTTACGCGTGGCGCCGTCATAGCGTTTTCGCTCATCGGCATTGGCCGCTTCTGCGCCGCTCTGATTCAGTGCAAGAACCGCGAGCGCAATGCTGATCGTCTCCAGTTTCTCGAGCGTTCCAGCTGATTCTGACTTTTCCACCGACATCGGGATTCTCCTTGGTGTCCGCGGTCACCGACCACGGTAGCGGCGTCAATTGTTGAACAGAGAGAGTCGTCGTGTGCGGGGTTGCCGGCTAGCGCGCCGTTAAGCGGCGCTGCCTGCAGCCTCGGCGCGTAACTGCTTGAATGACACGAGCCGCTGGACTCTCTCGTCCCAAAGTACGAGCCGTAGAGCGCCGATGCTTTCACTCAAAGTGATCCGGTTCAAATCGCGGAACTCAGCGTGGTCGCGTAACACTTCGGGAAGCCGGTAAAACGGGATGCGGCTCGACAGATGATGGACGTGATGCAGGCCGATGTTCGCGGTCATCCACCGCAGCGCTTTGGGTAAGTCGTAATGCGAGCTTCCATAGAGCGCGGCTTCCTGGGCGGACCAGTTCTTGCCATCGGCCCAGTGGGTGTCCTCGAATTGATGCTGGATGTAGAACAGCCAGACACCGACGCCGGAGCCCAGAATCACCAGCGGCACATGGACCATGAAGAACGTGGTTGCGCCGACGGCCCAGATCATCGCAGCCGCGGAGCCGAAAATGGCCGCGTTGGTCCCGATCGCGCTCAGCCACGGCCACCAACCGTCACGCATGAAGCCCAGCGGGATGCGGTGTTGCAGCACGAACTGATAGACCGGGCCGATACCGAACATGACGACCGGATGGCGATAGAGCCAGTAACGGATTCGGCCCCAGCGCGAGCTTGCGCGGTACTCGGCAACCGTGAGCGTCGTGAGGTCGCCGATGCCGCGTCGATCGAGATTGCCAGAGCTCGCGTGATGCACGGCGTGACTGCGCCGCCAGTACTCGTAAGGCGTGAGCGTGACGACGCCGATGATCCGACCGATCCAATTGTTGACGCGCTGATTCGGAAACAACGAGCCATGTCCGCAATCGTGCTGAATCAAAAAAAGCCGCACGATGAAGCCGGCACCAGGAACGAGCGCGAGCACGTAGAGCCATGGCAGACCGCGCTCGACTGCTATGAGCATCAAGGTCCAGCACAGGACGAAGGCGAGTGCGGTAATCGCAACCTCACCAGCCGCGCGAGCCGGCTGCGCCTTGCGGTATTTGCCGAGAAGGCCGGGCCATCGGTTGGCCGTCGAGCGTCGGCTCGAGGCCGCGGAAGAATTTTGAGTCTGCATTGATCACCAGTGGCGCGCCGAGCGTCACATTGTACGCAGAATAGCGTCGGGGCGCGGGCCGACTACGTGCCGAAGGACCGCGGCACTAGTTGTAGTTGAAATTGCAGTAAATGTCACCAGTGCGGATGATAATCTCGCGTTGACGGCTGTTCAGCTGCGCAACCTCAGGGTGATCCCGTGTCGCCTCGGCCAGCGGGCGCTGGAAGAAGTAATCGCCGCCCCGGCAAATGTCGAGCTGATCGCCTTGCGCCGTGTTGTAGCAATATCCGGCAAATCGAGACACACCGGCCTCGCACTCGCTCTCTTCGCTACAGGCCAGTAACCGTTTCGAAACTTCGACGAGGCACTCCTGCTTGTTCGCGACTGACAGCGCTTCGGCCTCGGATCCACAGCCTGACAAGCCGAGGAGGCTGATCACTGGGAGAGCGAAAGCTGCAAGCCGTAGTTCAAATAGTCGGGTCATGTTCTTCACCTCGCGTTCGTCAACAGCCTAATCAGATGAGTCGCGAGCAATAGCCGCTAACCTGGCCTATGAGCTTTTCACACTCGGTCTCGTAGGGGCTGTGTGGCTCGCAGTGCGTCTGAAAGATGTCACGGCCGGCGCTGTCCTCCCAGCGTCCCATCACGTTCTCGCAAAAGAGTTCTTTGTCGCCCTCGGCTTGGTCGAAGCACTGTTGCATTCGTTGGGACACGAGCTGCTCGCATCCGGGCGACGTGCATAGGGCTTGACGCTCTGCCGCAAAGCTCAGGCAGGAGTCCTTGGTCGGGTATTGCTCATGGAAGGCCGCAGCGTCGTCTTCATCGCTGCCACCGAACACGGAACGCCCGACGGCGATGACGATGAAGACTGTTAATGAAGCGCCCCAGGCGCCCTTGATCTGCATGAGCCCAGCTCTCTGAGGGATACTTGTTGGCAACTTAATGTCTTGGTTTCGAGGCGACCAACGATTAGTTCACACAAAGGCGATGTGTGATGCGCGGCATCGACTTTGACCAAGCCTAACGCGATGATTCTGCGATCTAAGTCGCGCGGATAGCGTTGTCGGGGGCAGGAGCAGTCGAATGCACCAATCAGGAGATCTCGAGCGCTCAGGGCCACGCGGCGTTGCCCGCTGTGCGTGGATTGTCGCGACGTTGTTGCTCGCGAGCTGCGGCGGTGAGCCCGAATTCGTGACGACTTCCGAGCTGCCCATCGGACACGAGCGCT
>JAOTTJ010000217.1 GCA_029864465.1 Gammaproteobacteria bacterium
GAGCGCTGGGGCAACCGATCTCGGCGCGTTCTCCAAGCTTTCGCCATGGCCGAGCACCGATGGACGTTTCCTCTACTCGGGTTGTTACGCGCGCAGCCCGCTGACGGCCGAGGATCCAGCTTCGAGCCGCTGCTTTACGATCGTCGACGTTGCGGATCCAGTAACGCCCGAGCGCATCACCAGCGTGCATACCTACGACACCGTGAACTCACCATCGCCGCCCATTGGCCACATCGTCTGGTCGGCCGACTATCCGTATCCGAATCTGCCTGTGCGCACGCCGTGCCGCGTGGACTGGAACGATCCGGCGATTGCAGCCGGGGAGACGGCGCCCGCTTGCTGGGACCCGGGCTGGAACACACACAGCCACTACGTGCAGAAGGGCAGCGGTAATTTTCTAGCCATTAATCAGGAGCGTTTTCGCGATGGTACGACACGCCAGGCGGGTTACCACGGTGTGAAGTTCTACGATATCTCCGACCGCGCCAACCCGAGATTTCTGTCGTACTGGGAGGCGCCTGTATCGCCGCCCGATGCCGTGACGGGTGTCAATCCGGACGCGCGCGGCGTGCACCATTTCAATTTCTCGGGCGATTACCTCTATCTCGGCAGCGAGTACGAAGGCTTCATCGGCAAGATTCTCGTCATTCTCGATGTGACGGACCCGGCGAATCCGCGCGAGGCCGGCAAGTGGTGGCTGCCAGGGCAGAGGACACCAGAGGAAGATGCCGATCGCGATTGGGTGCAGCAGGGTAGCTTCAGCAATCCAATTCGTCCTGCCGAGAATGGCAAGCTAACGCGTCATGTCGGTATGCACTATGCGACGGTCGAGGACGATGTCGCTTATCTGTCGTATCACCAGGCTGGGCTCGTCGTTCTCGACGTCAGCGACAAGGCCCGGCCTAGGCTGCTCTCACGGCTGCCATATCTCGATCCGGGCTTCGATCCCACTAACCCCGATGCCGAGGCCTGCCGCGCCGCAGCCGGTAGTGACGTCTTTGCTTGCGGCAATACGCATGCGGCCAAGCGCGTGCCCGGCACGGATTTACTGATGGTGTCAGACGAGTACTTCACATGCCCGTATGGGCACGTGCGCATCGTCGACGTTGCTGACGTTACGCAGCCGCGGATCCTGAGCCACTACCGCACACCCGAGAACGCCGCCTGCGATGCGCGAGAGCCGCGGCGCACGGCCGATCCCGCACGGTTCCCGCGCCGCGGACCCTCCTCGCATCTGGGCAACCCGCTCGGCACAGATCTCTATTTCATGGCGTGGTACGGCAACGGCCTGCAGGTCATCGACATTTCCGACCCGCGTAATCCTGTCAGCGCGGGACACTACAACTACCGGGTCGACAAGGAGCTCGGCAGCGAAGATCCGCGTTACTCGGGGTCGGACACCTACGACGTCATATTCGGCCCCGAGGGGCATCTGTATCTCTCGGATGGCACATCCGGCTTGCGCGTGCTGCGCTATACAGGTGAGGAAAAATAGAACCATGGCGAATCACCAGCGATTATTGATCATGCTCGGCTTTTTGGGGCTGCCGCTCGTCGTCCAAGCGCACCACTCTTGGCGGGCCGTCTACGGTGGCGGTGAGGACGTCACAATTGATGCGACGATTGCCAGCGAGCCGTTCCGCAACCCCCACAACGCCGTGCACGTGCAGATCGCTAACGCGGCTGGCGAGCTCGAGCCGTGGACCATCGAATGGCGCGGCCGGCGCCGCCGTGACGGCGGGGAACCGGTCGTTTACGACCTCAATCCGGGGGATGAGGTCGTCATCGTCGGACGGCGCGCCGTCGATACGAATCTGAAGAAGATTCAGATGACGAGACTGACGCGCCCGGCTGACGGGATGACGATCGAAGCCCGCCAGCGGCGCAACCGTGACGGCGGCCGCGACCCCAACCAGTAAGTATCAGCCCCTATCCAACGCAGCCCGTGAGTCGACTATAATGGCGGGCTGCGACTGACGCTGAGCGCCGAATCCAGGGAAAGTCTGCCTGGCGCCGCTTTGCCCACTATTCATAGTCCGACGAAACCGGCCGCTGCGCCGGCCTGGACGGGCCGTAGGTTTGCGCATCGTTCGCTGCCCGCGGCTGCAATTTAAGGAAAGCCATGAGCACTGCAAAGATCATCTACACGCACACCGATGAGGCGCCCGCGTTGGCAACCTATTCATTCTTGCCGATCATCAAGACATTCACGGTGCCCGCCGGGATCGACATAGAGCTGCGTGATATCTCCCTCGCGGGCAGGATCATCGCGACGTTCCCCGAGAAACTCACCAACGAGCAGCGCCAACCCGACGATCTTGCCGAGCTCGGCGAGCTCGTGAAAGAGTCCGAGGCAAATGTCATCAAGCTGCCGAATATCAGCGCGTCGATTCCGCAACTGCAGGCCGCGATCATAGAGCTGCAATCCCAGGGCTACGATCTACCTGATTACCCCGAGGATCCCGAGACCGATGCCGAACGGCAAATTCAGGCGCGGTACGCGAAGGTGCTGGGCAGCGCGGTCAACCCCGTGCTGCGTGAGGGCAACTCCGATCGCCGCGTTGCCGGTCCCGTTAAGCAATACGCGAAGAAAAACCCGCATTCGATGGGCGACTGGAGCGCTGAGTCCAAGTCCCACGTCGCACACATGAGCGACGGCGATTTCTTCTCGAGCGAGCGTTCCGCCGTCATCGGCACGGCCGGCAATCTGAAGATCGAGCTCACGGACAACAGCGGAAACACGACCGTGCTCAGGGACGCCGTGCCCGTGCTCGAGGGCGAGGTCATCGATGCAGCCGTCCTGAGCTGCAATGCGCTGCGTGCGTTCTTCGAACGCGAGACCGACGCGGCAGCCCAAGAAGGCGTGCTGTTGTCACTGCATGTGAAGGCGACAATGATGAAGGTCTCCGACCCGATCATCTTCGGTCATGCCGTAAGCGTCTATTACAAAGATGTGTTCGCCAAGCATGCGGCGACGTTCGAGGAGCTCGGCATCGACCCCGACAACGGCATCGGCGACGTCTACGCGAAGATCGGCACACTGCCCGCCGATAAGCAGGCCGAGATCGAAGCCGATATCCAGGCCGTCTACGCTACGCGTCCTCCGCTCGCGATGGTCGATTCCGATCGCGGCATCACGAACCTGCACGTGCCGAGCAACGTCATCATCGACGCATCGATGCCTGCCGCGATTCGCACGTCGGGGCAGATGTGGGGACCCGACGGCAAGCTCGCCGACATGAAAGCGATGATCCCCGATCGCTGCTATGCAGGAATCTATCAAGAGACCATCGAGAATTGCAAGAAGCTCGGCGCGTTCGACGTTACGACGATGGGTAATGTTGCAAACGTCGGCCTCATGGCGCAGAAGGCCGAGGAATATGGCTCGCACGATAAAACGTTCGAGATTCCGGCCGCCGGTACCGTGCGCGTTACCGACGAAGCCGGCAATGTCTTACTGGAGCATGCCGTCGAGCAGGGCGACATCTGGCGCATGTGTCAGACGAAAGACCTGCCGATTAGGGACTGGGTCAAGCTCGGTGTCGAGCGGGCGCGCCTTACGGGCGCTACTGCGATCTTCTGGCTTGATGCGAATCGCGGCCACGATGCTGCGCTGATCGAGAAGGTCGAGCGGTATTTGCAGGATCACGACACGAGCGGGCTCGACATTCGCGTTCTCGCGCCCGTCGAGGCCATGCGTGCGACACTCGAACGCGTGCGCGCAGGTGAAGACACGATTTCGGTCACGGGCAATGTGTTGCGTGACTACCTGACGGATCTCTTCCCGATTCTCGAGCTCGGCACCAGCGCGAAGATGCTCTCGATCGTGCCGTTGCTCGCCGGCGGCGGACTCTATGAGACCGGCGCCGGGGGCTCCGCGCCAAAGCACGTGCAGCAGTTCGTCAAGGAAGGGCATCTGCGCTGGGATTCGCTCGGCGAGTTTCTCGCATTGGCGGTGTCCATCGAGGATCTCGCGCGCAAGACCCACAATGCCAAGGGCATGATCGTCGCCAAGGCACTCGATACAGCCAACGGGCGTTTCCTCGAGAGCAATAAATCGCCCTCGCGTAAGGTTAATGAGCTCGACAATCGCGGCAGCCATTTCTATCTCGCGCTCTATTGGGCCCAGGCCATGGCGGCTCAGGATGAGGATGAGGAGCTCAAGGATTTATTCAGCGCGCTCGCCGACAAGCTCATGGAGGCCGAGATCGAGATCATCGGCGAGCTCAATGCGGCCCAGGGCCGGCCCGTCGATATCGGCGGCTACTACCATCCCGACCCGGTCCTGACGTCCGCCGCCATGCGCCCGAGCGAGGCGCTCAACAAGCTGATCCCGAGCCTCTGACAAGCTGCGTAGCCGGGCCGCGTAGGCCCGGCTCGTGCCTCCCGCGCCGCTCGGAGTACAATCGAGCCGTAGACCAAACGAACGATAACGACAGCGGGGGTCACGATGTCAGCCAACGACGGGTCGGCTGAGAGCCGGCGTCAGTTCCTGAGTTTTCTCGCCAGCACGCCCGTGCTTGCAGGCTCAGGATTAGTACCGTATTTTGCGAGCGCGCTCGCGTCCGCCCAGGATCTGCCAGCCGATCTGATTCGCGCCGCCGAGGAGGCGCTCAACGTATTTGCGTTCGAGCCTGTGGCGAAAGATCGCATGTTGCCCGTGCACTACGGCTACACAGCCTCCGGTACGGATGACGAGGAGACATTACGCGCGAACCGCGAGGGCTTCCAGAAGTACCGGTTGCGCGTACGCCGGCTCATCGACGTGCGCAACGTCGATACGTCGACTGAGGTTTTCGGGCAGCGTATCGACAACCCGATCATGCTGGCGCCGGTCGGCGGGCAGGGCAAATACCACGTCGAAGGTGAGGTCGCCTCGGCACGTGCGGCGCGCGTGGGCGGTCATACGCAGATTCTCTCCACGGCGACGAGCCAGACTGTCGAGGATGTCACGGCTGCGCGCGGCGCGCCTATCTGGTTCCAGCTCTATCCCTCGAACTACTGGCACGTCGCCGAAGCGCTCGCGAAACGTGCGGAGCAAGCCGGTTGCCCTGTCGTTGCGGTTACGGTTGATCGTGCTTCGCCGCGCAATATGGAGACGCTCGAGCGTTATCGCCGCGCCGACACGACCAACTGCAACGCCTGCCACACGTTCGGCCCGCCCGCAGAGCGCTTACGCGACCGCGCCATGTACCGCGGCATCGACTTGGATGGTATCGAGAGCTTGCAGGCCTCGGGTCTGACTTGGGATTTCGTTGATCGCTTGAAGAGTGCGACTTCGATGCGCGTGATGCTCAAAGGCATCGTTACGGCCGAGGATGCGGCGCTATGTCTGCAGTACGGCGTCGACGGGATCATTGTCTCGAATCATGGCGGACGCTCCGAGGCGAGCGGGCGCTCGACGATCGAGACCTTGCCGGAGATTGTCGCGGCCGTGAATGGGCGCATTCCCGTCATCGTCGACGGCGGCTTTCGCCGCGGCTCGGACATCTTCAAGGCGCTAGCACTCGGTGCCGACGCCGTGTGTATCGGGCGGCCCTATGTCTGGGGCCTCGGCTCGTTCGGCCAGGCCGGCGTCGAGCGGGTGCTGGAGATCCTGCGCACGGAGTTCGAGCGCGTCATGAAGGAATGCGGCGTGACCTCGGTCGCGCAGATCAACAGCTCGTACATCGAGCGTGCCTGAGGAGGCAGACCATGCGATGTAGACAAACGATTACCGCCGCGACGGCTGTGCTCTGCG
>JAOTTJ010000218.1 GCA_029864465.1 Gammaproteobacteria bacterium
GTAACCGAATAGTTGCACTGGATAAAATCCGGTGTCTCGCGATCGAGGAACCGGAGAAGCTCGTCGTAGAGCTCGTAGTTTGAGACCGTCACGCCGATGTAACGCGCTTTGCCGGATTCTTTCCACGCCTGCAGCGTCGGCCAATGCGTGTAGAGATCGGTCAGGCTGAAAATCTGGGCGAGATCGATGGTCTGGCGGCCGTAGGACCGCAGACTCGTCTCGAGTTGATCAACGCCTGCCGCCCCGTCCTCGGAAACCTTCGTCGTGATGAACAGCCGATCGCGCAGATCGGGCTCGTTGATCACGCGGCCAAAACCGGAATCGTTCGCCGGGTTTCGCGGCCACGTGTCGACGACACGGCCGCCGTGCTCGACGAGCGTGCGCAGGATCGCGGCAACGGGCTCAGTGCCGTTCTCGGCGACCTGGGAAACGACCTTGCTCGAGCCCAGGCCGATGATCGGCAACGTCTCGCCGCTCGTCGGGATCCGCCGAACGGGCATCGTTTCCTGCGCCAGGGCGCGTAGGTTGGCGAGGCTGCCCGCACCGAGCATTGACATCAGCGCGAGGAAATCCCGCCTGTTATGGTTCGAGTTCAGTGGCATCGTATCCCCCCATGCGGCATGTTTGAGTCGCTGCAAAGCTTAACATTTAAGGCCCTGCAGAATTGAATGAATAGACAATAAGTACCTCGCTCAGTTCCTGCCGCTCAAACCGGCACGGACCGGAGCAGGCCCGGATAATAGGCCAACAGCGTGGCAATGCGCGCGAGATAGTGCACGCACAGCGCCGCCCAGAGGCCATGGTTGCCGTACGGCTGCAGCAGCCACCAGGCGAGTAGATAGATCGCCACGGTCATGATCATGGCATTGCGCATCTGCGCCGTGTGCGTCGCGCCGATGAAGATGCCATCGAGCTGAAATGCCCAAATACCGAGCAGCGGCGCGACGACGACCCACGGCAGATAGATTCGAGCAGCCGCTCGGGCAGCCTCGTCCACGGTCATGAGGTCGATGACGGCGGCGCCTACGACTAATGTGAGCAAGGCGATCGCAACGGCTGTCGCTGCCGCCCAGAGCGTCGTGATTTTCACCGCTGCTATCAGGCCGGCCCGATGGCGCGCGCCGAGCGCACGACCCACAAGTGCCTCAGCAGCGAATGCAAGGCCGTCGAGAAAGAATGCGCCAACGGAAATGAAATGCATGAGCACGGCGTTCGCCGCGAGCACGACATCGCCCTGGCGGGCACCTTGAGCCACGAACCAGACGAACACCATGATGAGCGCGAGCGAGCGCAGCATAATGTCGCCGTTGACGACGATCGTGCGTTTCAAGCGCTCGGCCACGAGCAGGCTCGCGACGCTGAAGCTGCCGCCGCGCGAACGCATGTGCCGCCACGCCAGCACGAGTCCGACCCCGGCCGCGACGCACTCTGCGGTTAATGTGCCGAGTGCAACACCACGAACGTCCCAACCGAAACCGAGGACGAACAGCGCGTCGAGCGCGATGTTGGTCAGATTGAGCACGAGTTGCAGCACGAGTCCGATATCCGTGCGCCCGAGCCCGATAAACCAGCCGAGCAGCGCGTAGTTCGCGAGCGTTGCTGGCGCGGCCCAGATTCGTATATCGAAGTAAACACGCGCGAGATCTTCGACTTGCCCGCTGCCGCCGAGCAGAGAGAACGCCGTTCCACGAATCGGCCACTGCAGAACGATGAGCGCCAGCCCGACCGTGAGCGCAATCAGTAGGGCACGCCCGAGATGCGCAGCTACCTCGTCGACATCGTTCGCGCCCAGCGCCTGCGCCGTGAGGCCCGTCGTGCCCATACGCAGAAAACCGAAACCCCAAAATACGAACGAGAACACGAGCGCGCCGACCGCGACGCCACCGATGTAGGCCGGATCGGGAATCTGCCCGACGACGGCCGTATCGACGACACCGATCAACGGCGTCGAAACATTCGACAGCATGACGGGCACAGCAATCGACAACACCGCACGGTGCGTCACGATATTGCCAGCGCTCGTGTCGGTCGCTGTAGTCATCGAACCGAAATCCTCCCGATCCCGGCATGATTTGCGGGACCCGGACTGTGATTGGGGTCACGGGATTCTACTAGGCCGTCTTTTAGACTGCTCGAGAACTCCAGATGCCGCCATACGGGCCCGGCAAGAGGTACTCGCATGACACACAGCAAGTCGATATTGGCCGCAATGATCACGCTGGTACTGAGCGGCTGTGCCACGATGAACGAGCAACAATGCCTGGTCAGCGACTGGCGCTCCGTTGGCTTCGAGGACGGTGCCTTGGGCCGCCCGGTCGAAACGATCGGCAATTACCGCAACGCCTGCACTAAGCATGGCGTGAGCCCCGACCTCGAGCTCTACCGCAGTGGCCACGCTGACGGTGTCGAGAGCTTCTGCCAGCCCGTCAAGGGCTTCAACTATGGGCGCAGCGGTGCCACCTATCGCGGCGTCTGCCCGGCAGATCTCGAGTATGGCTTTCTGTCCGCCTATAACGACGGCCGCCAGCTGCACGAGCTGGAGGCGTCCGTGCGCAGCGCCGACGCGCAGATCGCTCAGCGCAAGCGCGCACTCGAAGCCATCAAAGTCGAGATCACCGACAAAGAGGCCGTACTCGTCATGGAGGGTGTCAGCGCATCGGAGCGCGTGATCCTACTCAATGAGACGAAGGAACTCTCGCGCCAGCACGGCCTCATCGAGGCCGAGATCGTCGAGCTTCAGCGCGACCGCGCGCTGCGAGCCGAGGACTTGCTCGAGTATCGCGCAGCGCTCGCTTACGAGTTCTAGAATCGTTCTGGACTACGTGTCGTCGCCGACCACGATGCGTAGCACGCGATCGTCGAACGGCTCCGGCTCGAGCCGTCCGTCGCGATTGCTCGTGCCGAGGTAGATCGCACCGTCCGGCCCCACAGTCAACGCACGCACGCGCCGGTAGAGCGACTCGCTTGCAACCCCGTCACGCCAGACGCGGCTGTTGAACCAGCGCTCGACCGAGGTCACGCGGTTCGGGTCCGCCCGATCCTGGAAGCGGATCCGTATCAGCGCCTCCGACCAGAGCGCGGTGAGGTAGAGATCGCCGTTGTGGAAGATCAGATCGCCCGGCGGCACGGATGGAATCCACGACAGGATTGGATCGACGTAACCAGCGACACCCGGCGCGCCAACGA
This sequence comes from Gammaproteobacteria bacterium, assembly GCA_029864465.1. Taxonomy (GTDB): domain Bacteria; phylum Pseudomonadota; class Gammaproteobacteria; order Steroidobacterales; family Rariloculaceae; genus JAHEEM01. The sequence goes on from JAOTTJ010000218.1 coordinate 3,187, forward strand.
CGCGCGGCCAGCCGTAATTCGCACCCTTCTCGACGATATTGAGCTCGTCGAACGCGCCGATGCGCGGCTCCCATTCCGTCGTCGGGCCGTGGTCAGCGACGAATAGCTGCCCGTCCTCCGGCCGAAACGCGATACCGAGCGCGTTTCTGAAACCATAAGCCCAAATCGGATTGCCCGGCCAGGGATTGTCGGCAGGAATCTCGCCCTCCGGCGTTAGGCGCAGAATACTGCCGCCGACGTTGTCGAGATTCTGCGCGCGCGTACGGTCGCGCGCATCGCCTGTGCCGATATAGAGCATGCCGTCGGGCCCGAACTTGATGCGCCCGCCGTTGTGTGTCGTCGCGCCCGGGATGTCGTCGAGGATGATCTGCTCCTCTGCGCCGCGCCCATCGACTTCCCGAAACCTGCTCACGCGGTTCGTGACCTGCTCGCCGCCGCGGTCGACGGTGTACATGACGTAGACCCACGGCTCCTCGGGAAAATCCGGATGCAGCGCCAGGCCATTCAAGCCGTTTTCGCGAATCTCGGCGGTGACGCTCTGCACCGTGACCCACGGCACGGGATCGAGCGCCCCATCGGGCCCCACGATGCGTATGCGCCCAGCCTTTTCGGTCAAAAACAGGCGACCATCCGGCGCAAACTGAAGGCTCCAAACGACATCGAGGCCCTCGGCCACCGTTTCCACCGTGACGCCTGGCGGGTTCAGGTGATAGATCTCGAGAGGAACCGCGGGCAGATTGCCCAAGATAGGTCGATCGTCCTGGCCTTGCGCAGTATCGAGGACACCACCCAGCGCCGCGAGCGCGATGATCGAGAATAGCGCGGGCTTCAAATTTCGCATCGATCCCTCCCCGGGAATGTCGGTAAGTGCTGCTCGCAAACTTAGAACAGCTACGCAACACAGACAAGCCATAACCCGCGCAGTTCAGCGCGCGCCAGTGCGATCGACAGCGCCGGCCGCTACAATGCCGGAGCGATCCGACGGCAGATCCGTCAGATAACTATCAACGAACGGGGGAACCTCATGCATACGAAAGCGATTGTCCTTGCGGTATTCGCAACGAGTGCGCTGGCCGTGCAGGCGGCGCATGCGCAAGCACAAACCGACGCGCCGATGACTTTTTTCGTTACGAGCACGACCCATAGCGGCGACTTGGGCGGTCTTGCCGGCGCCGATGCGGAATGCCAGAACCTCGCCGCAGCTGTAGGCGCGGGCACACGAACCTGGCGCGCCTATCTGAGCACGACCGGCACGCAAACCGAGCCAGCCGTGAACGCGCGCGACCGGATCGGCGACGGGCCGTGGCATAACGCCAACGGCGTCATGATCGCTGCGAGCGTCGCGGACCTGCACGGCGATTACGAGCGCGATCGTAACCTCCTTTATCGCGAAACCGCGTTGACCGAGAACGGCGATCTCGTCAATGGCCGAGTACGTCCGCAGGGCGAGGACAACGAGCACGATATGCTGACGGGCTCGGACTCGCGCGGGCGCGCGTACTCGGGCGGTCTGACGAACGGTGGGCTGGATTTCACGTGCCGGAACTGGACCTACGGCGGCGAGGACGGCAATGCAGTCATCGGTCACCACGATCGATTGAGCGGCTGGAACACGTCGTGGAACTCTTCGCATACGACCTCGGGGTGCTCGCTCGAGAACTTCAATTCCACGGGCGGCGCGGGCCGGTTCTACTGCTTCGCGGCCGATTGACGCGCCGCAGCACTCAGTGCAGCCCGAGCAAGTCCTCGAGCTCGCGCATGTGCGCGAAGGTCATGTGCGCGCCGGCCTCGGTCAATTTTTCCGCCGAGGTCAGGCTCGCATAACCATAGACGGTCATCCCTGCCGCGCGTGCGGCCGTGACACCGCTGACGGTATCCTCAATGACGGCAGTTCGGCTGGGATCTGTGTGCATCGCCTCGGCTGCGTGCAGAAAGACATCCGGCGCGGGTTTCGCGCGTGCGACGTCGACGGCACTATAGATCCGGCCGTCGAACAGCGACAGTAACCCGGTCGCACCTAGCGTCGCGCGCATTTTGTCATGATCGCCACTCGAGGCAACGCAAAACGGCACGGTGAGCGCGCGGATGACCTCGGCAACGCCTTCCACGGCACGCACCTCGTTGCGCAATGTCTCGTCGCGTTTTCTCTTGTAACGCTGGAGCGATGCCTGCGGCACGGGACGACCGAGTAAGTCTTCGATGATGACGAGGCTGTCGGCCAGAGCGCGGCCGAGAAACCGCTCGTAGACCTGCTGCTCGGTAAATTCCAAGCCGAGCTCGGCAAGAAACTGGCGAAATACTCGGTTGGCGATGACTTCGCTGTCGACGATGACCCCGTCGCAGTCAAAGATAACTAAATCGTAGGCACGGCGCACGACGCGCTCCTGGTCAACTCGCCCTGACGATCTTCGGCATGGACTGACCAGGTCGCAGAACGTCTATTGCAAAGCTCAGGGTCGGGGCTGGTGCCGGCAGAGAGACTCGAACTCCCGACCTGAGGTTTACAAAACCCCTGCTCTACCAACTGAGCTATGCCGGCCCCGAGATAA
>JAOTTJ010000219.1 GCA_029864465.1 Gammaproteobacteria bacterium
GCTGACGCCGACCTTCAACACTCGCTCGTCGATATCGAAGCTCGGATTGTGCAGCGGTATAGGCTCCACGCGTTTCGGACGAGCGCCGAAGCGCACGAAACAGCCCGGCACTTCCTCAAGGTAATAAGAGAAGTCCTCCGAGCCCATGCTCGGGTGTTCGGCCACCGTCAGGCCGGCCTCGCCGATCACGCTCTTTGCAGCCTCGCGCGCCACGACGACCTCGGAATGCGAGTTCACGACCGGCGGATAGCCTTCCGTTATGGAAATCTCGACCATCGCATCGTGAAGCACCGCGGTGGCCTCGGCCATACGCTTTAGACCTGCGTGAATGTGCGCGCGCACCTCAGACAGCGTGGTCCGGATCGAGCCCTCCATCTCCGCCTCCCCGGCGACGACGTTCGCTGCCGTGCCACCGGCGATGCGGCCGATCGTCACGACCGTCGGATGCAGGGGGTTCACTTCCCGCGAGATCAACGACTGAATCGTCGTAATCAAGGTCCCCGCGACGAGGATGGCATCGGTCGCCTCATGGGGCCGCGCCGCGTGACCGCTCTCGCCGTGGATGCGTATGTGGAAACGGTCCGACTGCGCCGTGACACTGCCGTCGCGAATCATGATCACACCAGGCTCGTAGTCGTGCGTGACATGGCCGGCGAATATCGAGACGACCTGATCGAGCGCACCGTCTTCGATCGCCGTGCGGGCACCGCCGCCACGCTCCTCAGCGGGCTGAAAGACGAGGCGCACGTTACCGCGCGGCGGATTGTCGCGCAGCAGCGCTGCGGCTCCGAGAACCATGGTCATGTGCGCACCGTGGCCGCAGGCATGCATGCGCCCAGGGTATTCCGATGCATAAGGCGCACCCGAGAGCTCCTGGCCCGGCAGCGCATCCATCTCGGCGCGTAGCGCGACGAACGGCACACCGGGACTCGTCACGAGGTCTGCGATGATGCTGTGGCCGGTGCCGGCGTAGCGATAGGGAATTTCGAGACGATCGAGCTCGGCAATGACGTAGGCGGCTGTCTCAGCCTCTTCGAACGCGAGCTCCGGATGTCTGTGGAACCAGCGCCGCATCTCGACGAGATGCGGGTACATCTCCTCGACGTCCTGTGCGAAGGCGAGACTCGATTGACCCTCAGACGCCATATGTCATGGAAATCCTCACCCGACTATCCGACCGGCCGGTCTCGATATCTTAAGACCGCCCCGCAGCGTTGACCGTCAGTATATCTACATAGCAGGCGCCGAGCCGTGCAGACCGCCGGGAGAAGCCATAGTATTGCCCACTGTGACACGCTGTACATTGAGATTCTACGACGGACTCAACGACTTCTTGCCCCCGGAGACACGCGGCCGGACGTTCGCTTTCGAGTTATACGGAACGCCGTCGGTCAAAGACACGATCGAGGCCGCCGGCGTGCCGCATACCGAGGTGGACTTCATTCTCGTAGACGGGCACCCCGTCGATTTCACTGCGCTATTGCAGGGTGGCGAACGCATTGCCGTTTACCCGATGTTCACGCAGCTCGATATCGCAGGATTCGAGCAGCTGTTGCCGGCGCCGCCCGACATCTACCGCTTCGTCCTGGACGTGCACCTGGGCCGCCTGGCCCGATATCTGCGCCTGGCCGGTTTCGATACGCTTTACAGCAATACCTACACCGATCCCGAGATCGTCGAGATCGCCCAGCACGACGAGCGCATCGTGCTGACACGCGACACAGGACTCTTGAAGCACGGTGCGGTCACACGCGGCTATTGGCTCAGAAACACGGCGCCAAGAACGCAGCTCACCGAGGTCGTCGAGCGGTTCGAGCTGCATCCGCATTTCACGCCGTTCTCACGCTGCATGATGTGCAACGGTCTCGTGCGCGCGACGGACCTCGCAGAAGTCAGGAATCGAATACCGCCGCGAGTCGCACAACATTTCGACCGATTCAGTGTCTGCAACGACTGCAACCGCGTATATTGGCCCGGGAGTCATTACGCCAAGCTAGCCGCCCTGCTCAAGGAGTACGCGGCAGGTATCGATACGCCCCACACTGAGCTCAGTTGATCGAGTATAGGGAACCGTCAGAGTAGACGATTGCGCCGTCTACGATAGTGAGCACTGCCTGCGTATTTCTGATTTGACGGACATCGACCTCGAACGGATCCTGGCTCAAGATGGCCAGATCAGCCAGAAAACCCACTTTGAGCTGGCCACGCTCGTGCTCTTCACGCATAAACCACGCTGCGCCGCTGGTATAGCCCCTGAGCCCTTCCATGAGCGTGATCTGTTGCGGGCCGCGACCGAGCGGGTCCGATTTGAGCAGGTCGCGACCGTTGTGCGCCTCACCCGTGACCATGAACTGAAGCGTCGTCCACGGGTTACCGTGCCCCGCGAACATGCCGTCCGCGCCGAAACCGAAGTTCAGGCCCGGCGTATCGACGGCCGCGCGATAAGGCGGCCCGGAATACTGCCAATCAGGAAATAGGAATCGGACCGCCTGTATCCCAGCACCGATGCCGAGCTCGGCCATGTTCGCAAGGTCCTCTGCGGTCGCATCGTTGAGATGCTCCATGGAGCTGTGCCGCTCCGCGAACGTCCCGATTCGGCACGGGTCGTCCACGGCGACCGCGCGGCGTATCCCCTCGATGATATTGGTGATCTGACCGGCTTCGGCGTGCTGATGAAAGGACCAGTCGGGTCTGCGCAAAACGAACACGGCAGCCTCGGCGATAGACTCGGGCGTCGGCGCCCCTATCGACTCCCCAAGCCCCATGTTTCTAAAAAATGGGCCGCCGACGCGGCTCATGTGCAAGCCTTCGCCCGCGAGCTCCTCCGGCCCGGCACAGTTCTGCGATTCAGCCAACGGCGCAGCGCTCAGGACGTTGCGCAGCGCATCGAGCCCTGTCTGCCCGGCGGCGGCCGGCGAGGCAACGGGCCGAATCTGGTAACGGTTGCGAACCGTCAGCTCGCCGCGACGCGCGAGCGCTATCAGCGGTGCGAAGTCTTGCGTCTGTCGGAAACCGCTGCCGCCGGCATCACCGACGCCGACGAGCCCGACACTGTGCGACCAGCGCATGAGGTCGATCGCGCTTCTGATCTGATCTTGAAACGGGTTGTTAGCCCGCGTCCATTCGAAGACCTGCTGGCTCAGCTCATCGCTCAACACGCCGTCCTCGGGTATCGGCGCTACGAACGGTGCGGGCGGTGTCATCGCATTGAAAAACGCGATCGCGCTGGAGTTCATTTGACCGGGCCCCGTAAAAAGGGCCCGGTTGTAGTCTTCGCGCCCCGAACCCACCGGCGTCGGTCTGAATCTCTGTGAGAAGAGCACCTTGTGGTCCGGTGCCCACCGATCGAGCTCCTGCCGTGTGGGATATCTACCTGAGTCCGGGTCGTCCGGGTCCTCGAGGAACTGCTGATGATTATGACGGCCGATCAGCGTGATCCACTCACCCGCAGGCACTTCCGCCGCCCGCTCTCTGATCGAGCGCTCTAGATCATCGAGCGTATAGACGCCCTCCCCACGATGCAGCGCGTAACCCCATGTGATCGCGGTCCGGTTCCAGTGCAGATGCTGGTCGATGATCCCTGGAATAACGACGGCGCCCTGTGCATCGATGACCGTGATTTCGTCGCCAACACCATCGCTATTCGGCACTTCATTGCCTACCGAAACGATGCGGTTGTCCCGCATCAGCAGCGTGGTCGCCGACGGATTCGCAGCGTCCATCGTGACGATGTTCGCGTTGATGATTCTGATGTCGTCGGCACTGGCGCCATGTGCGGCAAACGCCAGGCCGGCTGCCAGCAACAGCTTCGATTTGAGTAGGTCGTTCACCATGACTCCGATATCTCTTCGAGCCACCCAGTCAGTGGCGTTTCCGTCCAAGGTCCCTACGCAGGTGGACGCGTCAGTTCCCGGATACGGGTTGTGGCCTGCCCGCCGGTACAAAGTATTGCGCCTCGCCGTCGGTCATTCGCTGATAGATTGCTCTGAGGTTTCGCTCGCGGCGCTCGTAACCGCGCCAGTCGCGATACTCGTCGAATACGAGTTCCTCGAGCATGTCATCGAGCGGTGTACCCGCATCGACTGCCGCCCTGACGCCGGTACTGATCTTCTCTATGAAGTCGGTGAATACATCGAGATCAGCTTCGGTCGCCAGATCACCGTGCGGCGGCATATAAACCTCGGCCCCGATGCTCTTGATGGCGCGCAGAACGTTAACCCAACCTTCAAACGACGGTGCATACGAAGTATTCGCCCAGCTGCGGTTATGGAACACCCCACCCGTGTGTAGCGCGCGTGCATGAGGGAAGTAGATCAGCGTGTCGCCCTCATTCTGGCCGGCGCCGAGATAGATTAGCTCGACGGTCCGGCCGCCGAGCTCGATCGTCGCTCGGCTGTCGAAGAGGATGTCAGGAAGAACCAGGGCGACCGCATCGGGATCTTGTCCTCGATCCGCAAACGGGCGTGTCTCGACCTCGAACTGAAACCGCTCTTCGATGACCTTCTTGGTATCGGGATGCGCGATGAAGATCGCACCTTCGCGCTCGAACACGGAATTGCCCATGTAATGGTCGCCGTGGTGCTGACTGACAACGACGTAACGAATCGGAGCGTCGGTGTATTTTCTGATCTCCGCTAAAAGGTCCTCAGCATCGTCGGGGTGCATGCGCGTGTCGACAACGAGAACACCCTCCTCTGTGATGAGCACGGCCGAGTTAGAGCCACCGAAGTCGAAATTGAAATAGAGGTCGGGCGCAATCTGGCGAAACTCAGCAGACCGTGCGTCCTGAGCCCCGCTCGGCCCAGCCAACAGCGAAGACGCGGCTAGCAGCAACAGCGCCTGGCGCGGCCGTCGCGGCATGCCCGTTATCGTACGAGGACTTCTTCTTCTAGCCACTGAATAAACTCCGGGTCGAAATCGTTCTTATTCGACGTATCGAAGAGACCACTCTCTCGGACCGAATGCCTGTACGACGAGCTTCGTTCCCGGCGTTGCGCTGCTCAGACTGCCGATGTGATGCTGCCCGGCATCGTAGCTGAACATCCAGCAGGCCTCATCGCTCGAGCAATCGACACGCAGATTGTAGATAGTCCCATCGGGCTGGCGAACTCTGACGATCACACCTTCACCAGATAGCATTTGCAGCACCTCATCGACACCGGTGCCGTCTTCGGCAGTGTTGACATGGAAGCGGTCGAAGCGGGTGTAGTCCACGTCTCCTTGGACGACCCAGAGCTGCGGATAGCCGTAGTCCTGATTTGCAACCGCCGTCTCGAGCGCGCCGCCTCCGGCGACGTTCGGCGCGCGGCCCGAGGCAGCGATGATCTCGAGCAGCCGCTCTCGCGGCAGCAGGAAATGGTCGCGTATGCGGGCAGTCTCCTCGTCCGTCAGGCTGCTCTGACTTAGCAACTGGCGGATGTCGTCGGGCGCCTCGTCGAGTCGCAGGGGCCAGACACCGACACCAATCTGCCTGAGTTCTGCCTGAACCTCCTCCAACGCCGTCCATGACACACCCGTGCCCTCGATCTCAAGCCGTAAACCCGTTGGGGTGCTGGGCGCTTCTCGTGTCGTACACGCGCTCATCGAGATCGCGCCAAGCACAACGGCAGCACAGAGTCCCGGTTCAACGAACCTCACGTGGGCAGGTCTCGGACGCCTCTACCCTCTAGCAGCGTCGG
>JAOTTJ010000220.1 GCA_029864465.1 Gammaproteobacteria bacterium
GCTCAGTGCATTCGGCATCATGCTGCTCGGCATGACTGTCGCCTCGGCGCAGTTCCCGGAAGATGACATCGACGTCATCATTCCGTATGCGGCCGGCGGCGGCTTCGACAGCTACGTCCGTGGTGTCCTGCCCATCATGCAGAAATATCTGCCTAATGACGTCAACCTCATCCCGAGGAATATGCCAGGCGCGGGAGGCCGTAAGGGTGCTACCGCGATCTACAGAGCGCGGCCGGACGGCTACACGATCGGGGCTTTCAATCTGCCGGGACTCATGTTGCCCGAGATTCTCGGCGAGCGCGTCGCCTACGATCTGACGAAGGTCACGTGGCTGGGGCGGCTCTCCGAGGATCAGTACTTGCTCGTCGCCTCGGGCTCTAGCGGTATCACGAGTATCGAGCATCTGCGGGCACTCGGTAGACCGGTCAAATTTACCGCAACGGGTGCAGGTTCCTCGGCCCATGCGGCATCGGTCATTGCGGCTCGGATGCTCGGTCTCGACGCGAGCGTGATTACGGGCTACCAAGGCAGTCAGGCTTATATCCTCGCAGTCGTTCGCGGCGATGGCGACGTCGCGCTCGGCGCGTCGAATTCGATTGGTTCCTACCTCGATACCGGCGACCTCAGAGTCATCGCGAGCTTGGAGCGCGAGAGCTCTTTTCCAGACGCGCAGACGCCGGCGGAGCTAGGTCTCCCCGACCTGAGTCGCCTGTCGCTGCAGCGTATGTTGGGTGCACCGCCGAACCTCGACGCCGAGGCCCGCGCCGTCCTCGTCGATGCGTTGGCGCAGGCGCTCGCCGACGACGATCTCAAGTCCTGGTCCGAGTCCGTCGGGTTGCCGTACGCGCCGCTTTCAGCCGAGGCAGCGCGGGAGAACTTTGCGAATCAACGCGCGCTCTACGAAGAATTCAAAGACTTCCTTTGACCGATGCGCTGATACAAGCCGTCGCCTATCTCTTTACGCTGCAGTCGCTGAGCTACCTCGCACTCGGCACCGGTATCGGCCTGCTATTCGGTGCCGTTCCGGGACTCGGCGGAACGACCGCGCTGGCCCTACTCATTCCACTGACTTTCGGTATGGATCCCGACGCCGCGATCGTGCTCGTCGGCGGCATCATGGGCGGCGTGCCCTTCGGCGGCTCGCTCTCGGCGATACTGCTGAACACACCCGGGGCTGCGCCGAACGCGGCAACCTGCTTCGACGGCTATCCGCTGGCCCGCCAGGGAAAGGCCGGCGCGGCAATCGGCGCGGCGGCGACAGCGTCGGCCCTCGGAGGTTTGATCGGCGTCGCGTTCATGCTCGCGGTCATCCCGATCGCGAAGGCCATCGTCCTACTGTTCGGTCCACCGGAATTCTTCATGCTGGCAGTACTGGGATTGAGCGCAATCGCCGTATCGACGGGCGGGAAGCTGCTGCGCGGCCTCATCAGTGGCGGCTTCGGTCTGATGCTCGCGTTCGTTGGCTTCGATGAGGTGGGCGGAGGCCTACGTTACACGGCAGGCGTCGAATACCTCTGGGACGGCGTGCAGTTAGTCCCCGCGTTGATCGGCCTGTTCGCTATCGCGGAAATGATCCAGCTCTCGACGGTTGGTGGCCGCGTCGCAATCGGCAGCAGTACTGAACGATTGAGTCATGTCTTCGACGGCGTCAAACACGTATTCGGGAATCTCTCGACCTTGCTGCGCGGCTCCGCCATCGGTGCGTTCGTCGGCGCTGTGCCCGGGATCGGCGGTACCGTCGCGTCGTTTCTTTCCTACAGCACGGCGCGGCAACTCTCCAAAGACCCCGAGAGCTTCGGTCAGGGAAACATCCAGGGCGTCATCGCGTCGGAAGCTGCGAACAACGCGAAAGACGGCGGCTCGCTGATTCCGACGCTGGCGTTCGGCATTCCGGGCAGCGCGGAGATGGCAGTCTTTCTCGGTGTGCTCGTGCTCCACGGCCTCGAGCCCGGGCCGCGGCTGCTGCTCGACCACGAGGATCTGATCTACGGGCTGATCATGGCATTGTCCCTTGCATGCGTGATGGCATCCGTGGCGGGTTTGCTGCTGGCGCGCTATCTCGTGCTCATAACGCGCACGGACGTTCGTTACCTCGCGCCGATCGTTACCTCGGTCGCGCTGATTGGTGCCTACGCACTCCAGTCGAACTTCGGCGACGTCATCGCCGCGGCGATGTTCGGCGTAATCGGCTACCTCATGGTTCGATACGACTATCCGCGTATCACGCTGGTCATCGCACTCGTGCTCGGCAGTATCGCGGAGCGCAGCTATCACCAATCACTCATGATGTCCGATGGCAGCTACACGATATTTTTCACGCGGCCCGTGGCGGACACCTTGCTCGCACTCATCATCGTCAGCCTGGCGCTGCCGGCGCTGAAGCTGGTGACGAGAAAGCTCACCGGGAGCGGTCATGGGCACTAATGGCCTGCGCCGCGCACGTGTACCGGTTCTGCTGTTGCTAGGGATGGGCGGCTTTCTGTTCGTGTCGTACGGTTATGGGCCCGAGGAACGGGCGCTGCCCGTGCTCGTGGCCTGGGCGACGATCGCGTTTCTGGTCCTCGAGATACTCGTGCAGACAGGAACGCCGATCGGGCGCCGCCTCGAGATGTTGATCCAGGGGCGCGAAGCGCAGTTCGACTCCGAGCACGCGCCGATCGGGAGGGCGCTGATCCACGCCGTCGTCTGGCCCGGCCTGCTCGTGGGTTTGACGCTAATGATCGGCATGCTGCCAGCCTCTTTCCTTTACGTCTGTCTGTCGCTCAAGGTCGTCGGCGGCAAGCCGTGGCCGCGTGCGCTCGCGACCGCCGTGGCCGTCACGGCTTTCGCATGGCTGCTGTTCGAATGGGGCCTGTCATATCGGCTTTACAGCGGCGTGCTGCTCGAGGTCCTGGCAGGCTAGCCGCCTTTGTGAGTATTACGATCCGGAGAGATTGAAATGATTCAGACCGACCTCAGGGATTTTCTCGCCGCAGTGGACGACGCGGGACAGCTCAAGATCGTGAACGGAGCGCACTGGGATAAGGAGATGGGCGCCGTCACGGAGGTACTTTACCGACAAAAAGTCGACCAATCGCCGGCGCTGCTGTTCGACGACATTCCCGGTTACCCGAAGGGGTGGCGTTGTCTCTACGGCATGCTCGGTTCACCGGCACGACTTGCCCTTGCGCTGGGCATGGACGCGCAAGCCGCCGGCGACAGAATGGCCATGCTCAACGACGTACGCAAAAAGATGGCATTGCACGAGCCGATCGACTTCAGAACGGTCAGTGACGCACCGGTCCTGGAGAACATCGTCGAAGGCGATGACGTGGACATGTTCAAGTTCCCAGTGCCTATTCATCACGAGGCCGACGGCGGTCGCTATATCGGCACGGCCTGCGGCGTCATCACGCGCGATCCCGACACGGGGCGCGTCAACATGGGCACTTACCGAGTGCAGGCTATCGGCGCGAACAAAGCGACCTCCTATATATCCAACGGCAAGCAGGGAATGATTCAGCGCGACAAGTATCTCGACGCCGGCAAGCCCTGCCCGATGGCCATTGTCATTGGCATCGATCCGGTCAGTTTTCTCGCGGCGCGATACACCCTGCCGGATTCGGTCTGCGAGCTGGACTGGGCCGGCGCGCTCACGGGCGGTCCGCTCGACGTGCTGGAGGGCGGTCTCACGGGGCTGCCGATCCCCGCCGGTTCGGAGATCGTCATGGAAGGTGAGGTGAGTCCGACGGAAACGACCGAGGAAGGGCCGTTTGGCGAATGGCATGGCTACTACGCCGGCGGCGCGCGTCCGGAACCCGTGATCACGATCCAACGTATCTACTATCGCAACAATCCCATCCTGACCTGTGCGGCTAGTCAGAAGCCACCGCACTCGCATCTCTTCGAGCGCTGTTTCCTGCGCTCGGCTGCGCTGTGGGACTCTCTGGACGGCGCTCAGATTCCGGACGTTCGCGGCGCGTGGGTACACCAGGGCGGCTCCGGGCGCACGTTCGTCGTCGTCGCGATCAAGCAGCGTTACTTCGGTCACGCCACACAAGCCGGCTTGATTGCTTCGCAGATCAATCCCACGGGGTATTGCGGGCGCTACGTCGTCGTCGTCGATGACGACATCGATCCCAGCGACATCCACGATGTCCTATGGGCGATGGGAACGCGATCCGATCCGAAAACCGATATCACGTTGCTCGACAAATGCTGGTCGTCGCGGCTCGATCCGATGGTGAAGTCGCAAGATGAGCTCTACAACAGCCGCTGCGTGATCAATGCGTGCATCCCTTACGAGCGAATCGACGATTTCCCGGCTGTCGCGCAGACCTCCAGGGAGCTCGCGCGGGAGGTCATGGACAAGTTTCCCGATGTCTACAGCTGAGACCCGACGACGCCGCGCTTGCCATCGTCGCACGGGGATTCCCGTATCATTGGCACCTCGAGAATAAAAACAGGGAGCGGCGAGTGTCGCTAGTCAAGCTAACCATCGCGACAGGAGACTACGATCACTTTCGCGATTTCCGTTTGGGGCTGGTCAGAGCCGAGGGCATCGATCATAACTGGCTCACGCTCGGCCATCACGATTGCTTTGCCCGCTTCACAGCCAACCGTGAATTCGACGTCTCCGAGTTGTCGTTCGCAAAGTTCACGGCGCAGGTGACACGCGAGAATTCCGACATCATCGGCTTGCCTGTCATCTGCTCACGCCTGTTCCGTTTCAGCTCGTTCTATATCAACAGGAATTGCGGCATCGAAACCGTCGCGGATCTCAAGGGCAAAAGAGTCGGCTCTCCGGAATGGGCGCACTCCGCGGCGGTCTACATGCGCGGCTGGATGCACAACGAGGCGGGCGTGAAACTGAGCGACGTTCACTGGTATCAAGCCGGCGCCAACGCGCCGGGCCGGGAAGAGAAGGTCGAGCTCAACCTGCCCGAAGGCGTCGAGCTGACGCGCGTCAGGGAGAAGTCTCTGAGTGAGATGCTTGCGAGCGGCGAGATCGATTGCGCGATCATCGCCCGGCCGCCGACGTGCTTCCTCGAAGGTCACCCCGACGTTGTGCGACTGTATCCAGAATATCAGGCGATGGAAGAGACCTATTACGCGAAGACGAAGGTCTGGCCCATCATGCACATCATCGCGATGCAGAAGTCGATCCTCGGGGAGAATCCCTGGGTCGCTCGCAATCTATACGATGCGTTTCTCGAATCGAAGCGCCGCAGCATCGAGCGCCTGTTCGATCCTGCAGTGTCACGTTATCCATTACCGTGGCTAGCGACCTATGCGCGTGAGATGCGCGAGAAATTCGGCGGCGACACGTTTCCATTCGGCATCGAAGAAAACCGCCCGACTTGGGAGCAGATGGCGTTGTACACCTGGCAGCAGGGCATCGCGCACCGTCAGTTCCAGCCTGAAGAGATTTTCCCGCAGGGTTTGATGACCCCGGTCATCATTTAGAGTGCTTGAGACGAAGTGAGTAAAGAATAATGAGTGACATTCCCGAGTCCGGCGGCCCCGTGTCTGCCGAGACGATAGCCGACCTCGCCGCGGCGAGCCGTATCCTTGCCGCACAGGGCGTTGTCGATGGCTTCGGCCATGTCTCGATACGCCACCCCGATGCGCCCGAACGCTATTTTTTGTCGCGCTCGAT
>JAOTTJ010000017.1 GCA_029864465.1 Gammaproteobacteria bacterium
ATTAAGAGGAGGACGTTTCGGCGGCTTCCGATCATGCGGCTAGTCGGGCTCAGCCGCTTCCTGGCTCGCGCGCCTGGAGTGCGGCCTTATAATATTTACCGCGCTCGACGTAGTTGGCGACGATCCGTTCGAGCTCGACGATTTCGTCGTCCCGCACTTCGCGCATGCGGCGCGCCGGGGCGCCGATGATCAATGAGCGGTCGGGGAATTCCTTATGCTCGGTGATGAGTGCGCCTGCGCCGACGATGCACTGCTTGCCGATCACTGCATCGCTTAATATCGTCGCGCCCATGCCGATGAGGGTGCCGTCGCCGACGCGGCAGCCGTGGACCGTGGCGGAGTGTCCGACGCTGACGCCCGCACCGAGTATGACGGGCGAGCCTGCATCGATGTGAAACACCGAGCCATCTTGGACATTGCTGCGCTCGCCGATCTCGATGAGGTCGTTGTCGGCACGCAGCACGACGTTGAACCAGATACTGACGTCGCGGCCGAGCACGACTTTGCCGATGACGGCGGCGTTTGGAGCGACGTAGTAGTCGTCACCGCTCGTTTGCACACGGTCCTCGCCCAGATCGTAAATCATCGTCGGTCAGTCCTCCGTTTCCGTTTCGTTCTCAGCGAACAGCGCGCAAGCGTGCTCGATTGCATCCAGGCGTCTAGGGATCCTGGTGCAGCGTTTTAGGGAATGCAGCATGCCATAACGGATGAACGATCGGACAACAGGTCGGCGCAATCCGGTCAGAATGACGGTCTGGTCTGCTTCCGCGGCGCGGTGGATGATTGTCTCGAGCGCCAGTGCCGCGCTGTCGTCGATATGGGGGACGTCCGTGAAATCGAGGATCATGCCTTTGTAGCTTGCGACCGTTGCCAGCCGCTTCGTCAGGCCCGTCGCCGCGCCGAAGGTCATCGGTCCACCGAAATGGATCAAGAGAACGTCGTGAGCGCAGGCCGATAATGCGATTCGCTCGGCGTCGTCGAGTCCCGGTGCCGCGGTGGCCTCGGAGCTGAGCTCGACGGAGGCGAGCTGCAAGTCCGTCATGCGCTTCACGAGCACGAGGCTCGCCATGATGACGCCGACCGCGACGGCGGCGACAACGCTGACGAAAACGGCGAGCACCCAGACGACAATCATGATGAGTATGCTGCTGGGCGGGGCGAACTTGAAGCGCCGAATATAGCGCCAGTCGATAATACGGATGCCGATGTAAATCAGAATTCCGGCGAGCACGGCGGCCGGAATGTACTGAATGAGCCGCCCCGCACCGAGCAGCAGCACGAGCAGCAGCGCCGAATGAATCAAGGCCGATAGCGGTGAGACGCCGCCAGCGCGTATGTTGACCATCGTCCGTGACGTCGCGCCGGCACCCGGTATGACGCCAATGGCGCCGGCGAAAAGATTCCCGATACCCTGGCCCATGAGCTCCTTGTTGGAGTCGTGAAAATCTCGCGTTGCGCTGTCAGCGGCCATCGAGGTTACGAGACTCTCGAGCGAGCTGATGAGCGCGAGCACGAGTGAAGCAATCCAGATGTCGCCCCAACGAAGCTCGGATAGAGGCGGCCAGGTCAGTGTCGGCAGGAGCGTCTCGGGTCGTTCGAGCAACGGCAATCCGATGCCGAGGGTGGTCGCGGCGAGACTCCCGGACACGAGTGCGAAGAGCTCGGCAGGCGCAATTTCGCGCAGCCGCGGCGGAGTGAAATAGCAGATCGCCATCGTTGCGCCTGCTGCGAGCACGGTCCATGGGTTGCCCTGGCTCAGGCTTGGCAGAAACTCGCGTGCAGCAGACACTGTATCGTTGACACCGGGTTGGCCAAGCATCGGGTTGAGTTGCATGACGATAATGATGCAACCGACGCCGGAGGTGAATCCCGAGATGACGGGGTAGGGGATCAGGCTGATGTATGGGCCAAAATGCAGCGCGCCGAACGCGATTTGCATGAGACCGGCGAGCATGACGACAACCATCGCCGCTGCGGGTTGATCCGCAAAACTTGCAAACACGCCAGCCATGACGATGGCCATGGGTCCGGTGGGCCCGGCGATCTGTGTCGGCGTGCCGCCGAACAGGGCCGCGAAGATTCCCGTGCAGATCGCGCAGTAGAGGCCAGCTACCGGGCCAGCGCCGGAGACGACGCCGAAAGCGAGACCGAGTGGCAGCGCGACTGACGCCGCGGCAAGACCGCCGCGAAAATCCGCGCGCCAGTGCGCGGTAGTGACCGGGTTAAATGCGGGAAGCTGGACGAGCGGCTTCAACGCGTCTCGTCAGCCCTTGGCTTGATCGGCGACGGCCTTGGCCGCAGCTGCGACGGCTGCTGCATCGCCTAAGTACTCGGCGCGCGTTGGGCGCAGGTTGCCGTCGAACTCGTATACCCGCGGCACGCCGGTCGGGATGTTGAACTCCACGATATCCTGTTCGGAGATATCTTCGAGCATCTTTGCGAGCGCGCGCAGGCTGTTGCCATGGGCAGCGACGAGCACGTCTTGCCCGGCCACGAGCTCGGGCAGGATGCGGTCTTCCCAATACGGTTTCACGCGATCGAGCGTCGTCTTGAGTGACTCGGTGGCCGGTAGATCATTTGGGCGAAGCTTGCGGTAGCGCCTATCGTGAGACGGATGCCGCGGATCGTCGGGTTCCAGTGGTGGTGGCGGAATGTCGTAGCTGCGTCGCCAGATTTTGACCTGATCGGCACCGTGTTTTGCGGTCGTTTCCGCTTTGTCGAGGCCTTGCAACGCACCGTAGTGGCGCTCGTTGAGTTTCCAACTGCGCTCGACAGGTATCCACATCAGGTCCATTTCGCTCAGGATGAGCCACAGCGTTCTAATCGCGCGCGTGAGCACTGATGTGAACGCGATATCGAATTCGTAACCCTGCTCTTTGAGTAGTCTTCCGGCGTCGCGCGCCTCGTTGATGCCTCGCTCGGTCAGGTCGACGTCGGTCCAACCCGTGAAGAGATTCTTCAGATTCCAATCGCTCTGTCCGTGACGGACGAGCACGAGTCGCCCGGGTCGGGCTTTGTCTGCTGTGCTTGTCATGGCGCGTATTCTATAGAAAACCGGCAAAGTCGGGGACGAACCGAGATTTTCGGGTGCCGGTTGAGACGGAGGCGGAATCGAGGCTGTGAAAACCTCGGTTCGTCCCCGGATTCACTCAACATAGGCGCTCGATCTCGCGGATCGCGACAGACAGTGTGGCGAAGTCCGTAGTCTCCGATGCACGCATATCTTGGATGACCTGGCGGATGCGCGCGATCTCTTTGGCATTCTTCTCGAGCCAGTTCGTGAGGGCTTCCCGCGGGCTGTGCTCGCTGCGGCGGCCGAGAATTTTGGCGAGCACGGCACTTTGTTGCCGGGCCAGGTTCTGGCGCAGCGTGTCGCGCGCAACCGCTTGCCAGCGGCTGTTGACGGCGAGGCCTTCTATGGCCTGGCGGATCCAGTTGAGGTCGAGGCCCTGGCCCAATCCGAAATACAGTCGCGCCGTCTCGGTGACCTCGACGCCCTGGCGATCCGCGACCTCGATGATATCGAGCGTTTGCGTCAGAACGGCTAGTGCCGCTACTTTTTGCGCGAGCGCCGGATCGATACCCATCTCCACGAGCTCGCCGATGTTCTTGGTTAAGCGTTTGCGGTCCGTGGGGGCCGTTAGCTCCAGGAGCTGGCTCGAAACTTCTGCGGCCAAGGGCCGCATTGTCGACACCAAGGCGCCGATGTCGAGCTTCGTCGGATGCCGCTGCAGCAGCCAATGGACAGCACGTCTGAGCATTCGGGTTGTTTGAAACATGAGGTTGTATTGCAGCGCTGGCGCGACGTGGTTGTCCGCTGCTTCGAGCGCGCTCCAGATCGAGCGAATATCGAACACATCGCGCACGATCGTGTAGGCTCGCACAACTTGGTCGACGGTGGCGCCGGAGTCCTGCACGGCTCGGAAGACGAAAGCGGGACGCATCCGGTTGATCACGTCATTAGTGATTCGCATCACGATGATTTCTTTGCGCAACCGGTGGGCCCGCATAGAAGACGCGAAGCGTTTGCTCAGACGCGCGGGGAAATAGGCCTCGATCTCATCGTCGAGATAGCCGTCTTCGGAGATATCCGTTTGCATTAGCTGCGCGGTGAGCGCCAGTTTCGCGAAGCTCAAGATGACGGCAAGCTCGGGTCTCGTGAAGCCCTTGCCAGTGTTGTGCCGCTCGGCGATGGCATCATCGGTCGGCAGACTTTCCAGTGCCCGGTCGAGAAGCCCCTGCGCCTCCAGTATACGAATCAAGCGCACGCCCTCACCTACCCGATCGACGCTCTGCGCGCTCATCATGCTCAGGGTCTGAGTTTGGGCATAGTTGTCCTGGAGCACGAGCGAGGAGACCTCGGATGTCATCTGGGCGAGGAGGGTGTTACGCCGAGCGCGCGCGAGCTTGTGGTCGCGGATCGCCTGATTCAGCAGAATCTTGATATTCACTTCACGGTCGGAGGAGTCGACGCCGCCGGAGTTGTCGATGAAATCCGTATTGAGGAGACCCCCGCGCAACGCGAACTCGACACGGCCGAGCTGAGTCAGGGCGAGATTGCCGCCCTCGCCGATAGCCTTGCACTTGAGCTCATCGGCATTAACGCGAACGGCATCGTTGGCTTTGTCGCCGGCATCCAAGTGCGATTCGTTGCTCGCCTTGACATAGGTGCCGATGCCGCCGCTCCAAAGTAGATCGACGCGTAGGCGGAGGATGGCCTTAATCAACTCCGGTGGCGTCACCGTGGGGGCCTGTATACCGAGTAGTTTGCGCGCAGCCGGTAATAGCTCGATAGATTTGGTCTGCCGTGAGTACACGCCGCCCCCTGCCGATAGATGCTTGGGGTCGTAGTCGTTCCAGCTCGAACGCGGCAGCTCGAACAGCCGTTTGCGCTCGGCGAAGCTGGTCGCCGGGTCCGGATCCGGGTCGAGGAAGATATGGGTGTGATTAAAGGCTGCGAGCAGCTTGATTTGGGGCGATAGCAACATGCCGTTGCCGAAAACGTCACCGCTCATGTCGCCGATACCGATGACCGTAAACGGGTCCCTTTGGATATCGACGCCGAGCTCGCGAAAGTGCCGCTTGACCGATTCCCATGCGCCGCGCGCGGTTATCCCCATCTTCTTGTGGTCATAGCCCGCCGAGCCGCCGGACGCGAACGCATCGCCGAGCCAGAAGTCATAGTCGCTAGCGATCTCGTTGGCCGTATCAGAAAAGGCGGCCGTACCTTTGTCGGCGGCGACGACGAGATAAGGATCGTCACCATCGCGGCGCAACACGCGGCGAGGCGGGACGATCTTGTCATCGACGACGTTATCGGTCAGGTCGAGGAGCGCCCGGACGAAGGTCTGGTAACACGCTACGACTTCGGCTTGTGTGGCCGCACGATCACCTTCCGGTAGCTGCTTGCAGACGAAGCCGCCCTTGGCGCCGGTCGGAACGATGATCGTGTTCTTGACCTGTTGCGCCTTCATGAGCCCTAAGATCTCCGTGCGAAAATCTTCGCGGCGATCCGACCAGCGCAGGCCGCCCCGCGCGACATGGCCGAGGCGCAAGTGAGTACCTTCGACGCGCGGCGAATGGACGAAGATCTCGAACATCGGGCGCGGCCTCGGTAGTTCGATAACCTTCCTCGGGTCGAGCTTGACCGAGAGATAGGGCTTGGGCTGCTCGCGCTCGAGCTGAAAGAAATTGGTTCGCAGGGTCGCGTCGAGAACGCCGAGGAAAGCTCTGAGAATACGATCATCATCGAGGTTCGTTACCGTCTCGAGCTCTGCCGCAATCGTTGCCTGACTACTGCGCTCGAGCTCACGGCGTGCGCGTGCCGTTAGATCGGGGTCGAACGAGGCGTGGAAATTCTCGACGAGCGCGCGCGTGAACTGCCTGTGCCGGGCCAGCACTTCGCGCATGTATGCTTGACTGAAGGGTAACCCGGTCTGCAGCAGATATTTGCCGAAGGTGCGGAGCAAGGCTACCTCGCGCCAGCTCAGTTCGGCGAGGACGATGAAGCTATTGAAGTCGTCGTTCTCGCAGCGTCCTTCGAGCGTCGCCAGAAAACCGTCCATAAAGCGCTGCTCGAGTGCCGCAGTGTCCAGGCGCAAATCGCTCTCCGGGATTAGATCGAACTGCTGCAACCACGCCTGCTTAGTTGCTGTTTTAATCCGATACACGTGTTCGCTCAAGACCTTCATGCCCATGCGCTCGAGTATCGGCACGACGGTAAACAGCGGGATGGCCTCGCTGGGTCGGCAGGTCCTGAATTGCAGCTGCGCAGGAGCCGAGTCGGGCGCCTGCGACAAGGACATCTCAATCGGACTTACGCCGTCGAGCACGGCAGCGATGTCCTGGATTTCGTCGCTCGCTCGCAGCGGGCTGACTTCTTCCTGATAGCTGACTGGGAAGCAGTGGCCGAAGCGATCGAACAGCTCGAGCGCCGTGCGCTCGTCGAGCCGTTCGAGCAGCGCGGCGCGCAGCTGATCCGTCCAGCTCTGCACGGCCTTGCGCAGTTTGGCTTCGACGCTTCTGAGCTGCGGTGCGACGCCGTCCTCGGATCGTGTGCGGATCGTGGCTTCCAGGCGTGCCAGCACCGATTCCGAAATCGTCAGCCGAGTCTCGATGTCTGTGCCGTCGAAGCTCTCGAGCAGGATTTGCTCTATGCGCTTGCGCGTCTGCGCCGTGTAATGATCGCGCGGTAGATAGACAAAGCAAGAGTAATAGCGACTCAGCGCATCGCGCCGACAGAACAGCCGCACCTGCTGACGCTCCTGTAAATCGAGAACACCCAGGCCGATGCGGGCAAGATCCGCGATCGAGATCTGGAACAGATCGTCGCGTGGAAACGTGTTCAGTATGTGCTGCAGCGCTTTGCCGGTATGGCTTTTCGGATCAAAGCCCGATTCGCGCATGACTTCGTTGACCTTCAGCCGCAGCAGCGGGATATCCGTGGGCTTTTCGCTGTACACGAGTGACGTATAGAGGCCGACGAAACGTTTGACGCCGACGGGTTTGCCGTCCCGCCCGAAGATTTTGATGCTGATCTGATCGAGATGCCCGGCGCGGTGAACCGTCGAGCGCTGCGGCGACTTCGTGATCAGAAGCGGCAGCTTCGACCGCGCCACGCGCTGGTCGTGTCCGGTAAGGACGAGGCTGCGGGCCGGGTGCTCGGGATTATCGCGCAGGATCCCGAGCCCCGTGCCGGCGACGGGTTCGAGCCGGTCCTTGTATCGACCCCTCCTCAGCTTGTACTCGCGATAGCCGAGCAACGTGAAGTGGTCGTCGGCAAGCCATTCGATGAGCGCACAGGATTCTTCGAGTACACCGGGCTGGCGCGGCGCGCTGAGCTGAACCTCGTCGCAGCTGACGCGCATTTCCTTGAGAATCGCTTGCCAGTCGTCGACGGCCGCGCGCACGTCCCTGAGCGTCGATTCGAGTGCAGCCTGAATGCTGCTGAGATCGTCGTCGTCGAGGTCCTTGCCGATCTCCATCTGGATGAACGATTCGGCCCGGCCCGTCGATCCGGCCGTGTTGGGCTGCAGATCCGTGAGTCTGCCCGCGCGCGTGCGCGTCGCCTTGAGAATCGGATGCATCGTGATCTGGATGCCGCGTCCGAGCTCGTTGAGGCACATGGTCAGTGAATCGACGAGGAAGGGCATGTCGTCGTTGACGACCTGCACGATGGTGTTGTCCGACTGCCAGCCGTCGCGGCGAGGGTCGGGGTTGAACACGCGAACCTTCGCCGTGCCGGGCCCACGGCTGCGCGCCCAGCTCAGATGACTGAGCACGGCGGCTGCGAGGTAGGCGGGCTCTGCAGCGAGCAGATCGTCCTCGGCGATTTGCTCGCAATAGGCGCGCAGAAGCGCCGCACGCTTGCCCGGCAGCGGTCCGCTGTCTGCGATGCGTCGTGCTTGGCGCCCAGCGGCGGTTATCTGCTCCCGACTTTGTTTGGAGAGTTTCCGGGCCAAGAACGGCTGCCTCGTGTTCAGGTGGCCTGTGTCTGGGCCACGACCGGGCTATTCTGCACGAATTATGTAAAAGGTGTGCGTGAACCGTCTCTCACAATCTCAGGCTTTCGGCCCGACCTCAGGGCAGATGCGATGCCGCGAGATAGTCGTGACTCTGCATTTCCTCGAGCCGGCTCTGTGTGCGCTGAAACTCGAAACGCAAACGGTTGCCCGCGTAAAGCTCGGCCGGCCGCACGGCAGCCGAGAGAATGAGCTTGACCTTGCGGTCGTAGAACTCATCGACGAGCGCAATGAAGCGCCGCGCCTGATTCTCCATGAGGTGCGTGAATTGCGGAACGTCGGAGATCAGGACCGTGTGGTAACAGCGCGCGAGCTCGATGTAGTCCGACTGGCTGCGCGGCCCATCGCAAATTGCCTCGAAGTCGAACCAGACGATGCCCTCAGCCTCGCAGCGCGCAGCCAGCTTCCGACCGAGAATCTCGATCACGGCATCGGTGACGCTGTCGTCGGGCGCAATTTCGGCGAAAAACTCCGCAAGCTTCTCCTCGGCTGGTGCGCCGAGCGGGCACTGATAGACGTCAGCGCGCTCGAGCGCGCGCAGCCTGAAATCCGATGGCCCGCCGAGATGCACGAGCTCAGTGTTCTGCTCGATGAGCTGGATGGCGGGCAGGAAGCGCGCTCTCTGTAAGCCTTCTGTATACAGATCCTTCGGCTTGACGTTGGAGGTTGCTACAAGCGTGACCCCGCGCGCGAACAGGCCTGCGAACAAGTTGCCGAGGATCATCGCATCGGCGATATCGGAGACGGCGAACTCGTCGAAGCAAATGACTCGCGTTTCTGCGGCGATTTGCTCGGCGACGACCTCGAGCGGATCGGCTCGGTCGCTGAGCGCGCCGAGCTGCGCATGTACGTCATTCATGAAGCGGTGAAAATGTTGGCGGCGCTTATCGGCAAACGGCAGGCTCGCGAAGAACAAGTCCATCAGAAAGGTCTTACCGCGTCCGACCGGCCCCCAGAGATAGAGTCCCTTGATCGGCTGCAGCGTTTTGCCGCCGAGCTGCGAGAGCCGGCGGCGCCAGCCGCGAGGCGGTGGCCCGGCTGCGATGAGCGCATCGTGCACCGTCTCGAGCGCGATAATCGCCTCGCCTTGGGACGGGTCGGGCGCGATCTGGCGCTCGCGCAGCAGCCGCTCGTATTGCGCGGCCGGCGTCACACTGCGAGCTCGGGCCGGCTCTTGAAGTGTTCGAGCGCCTCGGGGTTTGCGAGCGCGTCGAGATTGGCAACCTCCCGACTGTGGACGACTTCGCGTACGGCGAGCTCGACGACCTTGCCGCTGATCGTACGTGGAATCTCCGGCACGTCGAGTATCTTGGCGGGTACGTGCCGCGGGCTCGCCTGGCTGCGCAGCGCGTTTTTCATGCGGTCGCGAAGCGCGTCGTCGAGCTCATTGCCGGGCTGCAACTTTACGAATAGCACGATGCGGAGGCCGTCATTCCAGTCCTGGCCGATGACGACGCTCTCGGCGATCTCTTCGAACTGCTCGACGACACGGTAGATCTCGGCCGTGCCGATGCGCACACCGCCGGGATTCAACACCGCGTCGGAACGTCCATAGATAATGAGCCCGTCGTGCGCGGTGATCTCGGCGTAGTCGCCGTGGTTCCAGACGTTCGGGAACCGCTCGAAATAGGCCTTGTGATACATGCTGCCGTCGGGATCGTTCCAGAACGCCACGGGCATGGACGGGAACGGTGCGCGGCACACGAGCTCGCCTTTCTCTTCCCTGACGGGCTCGCCACGATCGTTGAAGATCGCAACGTCGAGGCCGAGCGCACGGCACTGCAGTTCGCCGCGGTACACGGGCAGCATCGGGTTGCCGGAGCCAAAACAGGCGATCAGGTCCGAGCCACCGGCGATCGAGGACAGTTGCACGTCCTGTTTGATCTGCGAATAGACGAAATCGAAGCTCGACGGGCTCAACGGCGAGCCCGTCGATAGCACTGCCTTTAGCGCGCCTGCTGAAACCTGTTTGCGCGGCTCGAAGCCCGATTTCTCCAGCGCGCTCAGATAGCCGGCGCTCGTGCCGAACACTGCGAGATTTTCGCGCTCGGCAATCTCCCACAAATGCGCGGGCCCCGGATGAAACGGCGAGCCGTCATAAAGCAGTAGCGTCGCGCCGCTTGCGAGGCTCGAGACGAGCCAGTGCCACATCATCCAGCCGCAGGTCGTGAAATAGAAAACGACATCACCGGGCTTGATGTCGACATGCAGCTCGAGCTCTTTCTGGTGCTGAATGAGCGTGCCGCCGGCGCCATGGACGATGGCTTTCGGTATTCCGGTCGTGCCGGACGTATAGAGGATATACAGCGGCTGCGCGAACGGAACCTGTGTGAACTCCAGCGCGGCGGCCGTCTCGAGCAGATCCGTGTACAAATCTGCATCCGGAAATGCGCTACGCGCGGCTCGCTCGTCGCGGTTCGGCACGATGACGAGCTGTTCGAGCGTATCCAACGCAGCAACGAGCGCTCCGACGCGCTCCAGTGAGTCGATCGGCTTGCCGTTGTAGCTGTAGCCGTCCGTGGCGAACAGCACCTTTGCGCCGATCTGCCCGAGTCGGTCGAGCAGGCCGTCCGTGCCGAAATCGGGAGAGCACGCTGACCAGATACCACCGAGGCTCGCCGTTGCGAGCATCGCGACGACGGTCTCGGCACCGTTAGGCAGAAATCCCGCAACGCGATCGCCAGGACCGACGCCGTAGCGTTTCAGCGCGTGCGCAACGCTCGCGACCTGCCGTCTGAGCTCATCCCGGCTGAGCTCGGTACGCCGGCCTGTCTCATCGTAGGCGATGATGGCCGTGGCCGTGTGCTCGGGCTTTAGGAGGTTCTCCGCAAAATTGAGTTGGGCCCCCTCGAACCAGCGAGCGCCGGGCATGCGGTCGAAGTCTTCAATGACCGACGTGTACGGCGACGAGCTGCGGATATCGAAGAATTTCCATGCCGCTTCCCAGAAAGCGCTCGGCTCATCGACGCTCCAGGCATACAGGCTCGCGTAATCTCGCGCAGCGAGCGGCGCGCCGCACGTATCGATGAACCGCTGCATGTTGCTCGCAGCGATACGTTCCGCCGACGGTATCCAAAGCGGTGCACTCATGTCGTGCTTTGTTCTCCGGGCCAAGCTCAGTCGGGGTGCGATTCTAGAGCCTATCTCATCATCCCGCACGGCCGCGAAGCTAGCTTCGCAGGATGAAGTACGGTTGATATCGCTCCACCGCCGCACCGCCACCTCCCCTCGGGTTGCCTCTCATGGCCCAGCTCCGGTGGTGTGAGCCTCGAGAATCGTGCCGGCTATTTGCGGCGGCTGGCGCCTAGGTGCTGGGCCTATGGCGACAGAAACGCAGCTCATGAACGATCATGAGATTGGATCTACAATGCAGCCTTCCATCGTCGAAGGTATTTACGTGCAGCGAGAGATCCTCGAGTTCGACGTCGTTATCGTCGGTGCGGGCCCGGCCGGGCTTGCAGCGGCCTGTCGCCTGGCGCAACTCGCAGCCGTCCAGGGTGCTGAGCCGAGTGTCTGTGTGCTCGAGAAGAGTGCCGAGGTCGGCGCGCATATCCTGTCGGGCGCCGTGCTCGAGCCGCGCGCGCTGGACGAGCTCTTTCCAGATTGGCGCGACCGCGGCGCTCCTGTGACGGTTGCAGCCGAGTCCGAAGCCATGCACCGGTTGATCAACGAGCGTCGCTCGATTCGTGTGCCGGATCCGTTCGTCCCTCGGGTCATGCGCAACGAAGGCAATTACATCGTGAGCCTCGGGCGGCTTTGTCGCTGGCTTGCGGAGCAGGCAGAAGCGCTCGGCGTAAATGTGTTTCCCGGCTTTGCGGCCGTCGAAATTTGCTACGCGGACGACGGTTCCGTATGCGGCGTCGTCACCGGTGACATGGGGATTGCGGCCGACGGTAGCGCCAAACCCAATCACGAGCCCGGTATCGAGCTCAAGGCGCGCCAGATCATATTCGCCGAGGGCTGTCGCGGCAGTCTGGGCAAGGAGCTCGAGCGGCGCTTCGACCTGCGCGCAAGCTGCGATCCACAGCACTACGGTATCGGGCTCAAGGAGATCTGGACTGTCGAGCCCGAGCGCCACGAGCTCGGCAAGGTTGTGCATACCTTCGGCTGGCCGCTCGACGATCATACCGAGGGTGGCGGGTTCCTCTACCACGCGGCCGACTATGAGGTCTATGCTGGTTTTGTCGTCGCGTTGAACTACACAAACCCCTACCTGTCGCCGTTTCACGAGTTTCAGCGCTGGAAGCAACACCCGGCGATACGCTCGGTGCTCGAAGGGGGCAAACGTGTCGCCTATGGTGCGCGTGCCGTTAACAAAGGCGGCTGGGCATCGATACCACGGCTCGTGTTTCAGGGCGGTGTGCTCGTCGGCTGCGAGGCGGGCTTGCTCAACGGTGCAAAAATGAAAGGCATCCATACGGCGATGAAAAGCGGCATGCTCGCGGCTGAAGCGATCTTCACAACGCTTTACGAGGATGATGAGGCTGATTATTCAGCAGCGCTCGAAGCTTCGTGGCTTGCCGAGGAGCTCAAGGCTGCGCGCAACTTCAGCGCGGGGTTAACACGTTTCGGCACGCTGCTCGGCGGCAGCCTCGCGTTCGTTGAGCACAATTTGTTTCGCGGCAAGATGCCCTACACGATTCACAACACCGTGCCGGATCACGAGACGTTGACAGAGGCTGCGGCAGCCAAACCGATCGACTACCCTGCGCCTGATGGGGTGATCTCCTTCGACCGGCTTGCATCGGTGTTTCTGTCCAGTACCCATCACGAAGAAGATCAGCCGAGCCATCTGCGCCTGACCGATCCGGCGCTGCCCGTGCGAGAGACGTTGCCGAAGTTTGCCGAGCCCGCTCAGCGTTACTGCCCTGCGGCCGTTTATGAGATCGTCACGAACGATGCAGGTGGCCCGCGCTTTCAGGTCAACGCGCCAAACTGTGTGCATTGCAAGACCTGCGACATCAAGGATCCCGCGCAGAACATCACGTGGGTGCCACCTGAAGGCGGCGGGGGGCCGGGTTACTCGGGAATGTGATTAAATATTCAGTAAAATCAATCTATTGGGAATATAATCCGCGGCCTGCGCAATATGCTCCGAGCTTGTGTCGATCTATTGTGTTCTGCTAACGTCCCCGAGCATCGAAGCCCCCAGCCTTGGGGGGTTGGGGCTTCAAAAACCAAAGGGTTAACCGATGGGCGCTTTTCGGGGCTGGCGGCGAGCCATGGTTCGCCACGTGCCGATTGTTTCGGCAATCGTCGTCCTTTGTCAGACCGGTTGGGCGCAGGCGCCGCAGGCCTTGCTCGACGCCACGGTTCAAGAGCAGGCGCAGAGCGACAGCGATGCGGTGCGCTCGCAGCTCAGAATCAGCCAGCTGGCCGACGAGACGACCGAGCTGTTGGGCGAATATCGCCTCGCGTTGCAGCAGCTCGACCGCGTACGGATCTATAACGACAACCTCGCGGCGCTCGTCGCCGATCAGCAAGCCGAGGCGGCCGATATACGCCAGCAGCTCGATGACTTCACGAACACCGAGCAGGGCATCGTGCCGCTCATGTTCAACATGATCAGCGCGCTTGAGCAGTTCATCGACCTCGACATGCCGTTTCAGCGTGGCGAGCGCGTTGACCGCGTCCGGCGGCTGCGCGACAACATGGATTCTGCCGACATCACGATCTCTGAGAAGTATCGGCAGATCATGGACGCTTATCTCGTCGAAACCGATTTCGGCCGGACCGTCGAAGCTTACATCGACACGCTCGAGATCGATGGCGCGCCGACCCAGGTCGACATTTTGCGCGTCGGCCGTGTAGTGCTCGCCTATCAGACGCCGGATCGGTCCGCGACGGGCTATTTCGATCTCGATACGCGCAGCTGGGAGCCGCTATCCGACGACTACCGCGCTGCCGTTACGCAGGGCTTGAGAATCGCGCGGCGCCAGGCTGCGCCCGATTTATTGCGACTGCCCGTACACGCAGCGGGAGGTCGATAGTGAGCCGATTGACCTCAATCGCCGGTCTGGTTCTGGTTCTCGTGGCAGGCGGCGCCGTCGCTCAGGATGCACCGTCGAGCTTCGACGAGCTGCTCGCAGCGGTTCGTTCAGACGCCGCCGCGCGATCGGCGGAGAATACGGAGCGTGAGCAGCGCTTTCTCGATTCGCGTAACGAGCAGCAGACGATGCTCGATGAAGTGCGCGCCGATCTCGCCGCGGAGAATGCGCGCAGCGATCAACTCAAGCAGCAATTCGATTCGAACGAGTTATCGCTCGGTGAGCTCACCGAGACATTGCGTGTGCGCGTCGGCAATATGGGTGAGCTGTTCGGCGTCGTGCGCCAGGTCGCAGGCGATACGAAGGGCGTCATCGATACCTCGCTCGTCTCAGCACAGCTTCCGGGTCGATCTACGCAAGCCGACGAGCTCGCACAGTCGCGCGGCTTGCCGTCGATTCAGGAGCTGACCGACCTTTACGTGCTGTTGCTCGAGGAGATGGCCGAGAGCGGTAAGGTCGCACGTTTCGATGCCGAGGTCATCAGCGCCGAAGGGCTCGCAGGCCAAGCCGAGGTTGTGCGCGTCGGTGTTTTCAACGTGATCTCGGGCGATGAATTTCTGCAATACGTCCCTGAGAGCACGAGCCTGCAGGCGCTCGCGCGCCAGCCCGCCGGGCGGTTCCGCTCGTTAGCGGAAGGTCTCTCGGCGGCGACCTCGGGCGTCGTGCCGATGGCACTCGATCCGAGTCGTGGGGCGATCCTCGGTTTGCTGATTCAAGCACCGAGCCTGGTCGAACGTATCCAGCAGGGCGGCATTGTCGGCTACGTCATCATCGTGCTCGGGCTGCTCGGTGTGCTGGTCGCCCTGGAACGTATGCTCAGCCTTTGGCGCGCATCGCGCGGCATTCACGCGCAGCTCAGGTCGAGCAGGGCCGATACGGGCAACGCGCTCGGCAGGATCCTATCGGTCTACGATATCAACAGGTCTGTCGACAACGAAACGCTCGAGCGCAAGCTCGACGAGGCGATTCTGCGCGAGGCTCCGCTACTCGAACGCTGGCAAGGGTGGATCAAGGTGCTCGCGGCCGTGGCGCCGCTCTTGGGCCTGCTCGGTACGGTCGTCGGCATGATTCGGACGTTTCAGGCGATTACGCTGTTCGGCACGGGTGATCCAAAGCTCATGGCCGGCGGTATCTCTCAAGCGTTAGTGACGACCGTGCTCGGTCTTTGTGTCGCGATACCGCTCGTGCTACTGCACAGCCTCGTCGCGAGTCGCAGCAAGACGCTCGTTGAGATCCTAGAGGAGCAGAGCGCCGGCATTATCGCGAGGCATTCGGACAAGCCGGCGGGTGATGCCTGAGCGCAGGGGCCGTGAATGACGATTTTCGCCGACGCCTTCGCCGCGCTTCGCAGCTTCTTCGAAGCCGGCGGTGACGTGCTCTGGGCGATCTTCGCCGTCACGACGTTGATGTGGACATTCATTATCGAGCGGTTGTGGTTTTTCGCGCGCGTGTTTCCACAGCGGCTCGAGGAGACTCTGAGAACCTGGCACGAGCTTCGCGGATTGTCGGGATGGGAGCAGCGCTCCGTGCGCCGACAGCTGATCTCTGAGGTTGCCCAGGATGCACGCCGGTTTTTGCTGCTCATCAAAACGCTCATGGCCGTGTTGCCATTGCTCGGTCTGCTCGGGACCGTGACCGGCATGATCCAGGTCTTCGACGTCATGGCGTTCACGGGCACGGGTAATGCGCGGCTCATGGCCGGCGGCGTGTCGGCCGCGACGATACCGACGATGTCGGGGCTGGTCGCGGCGCTGTCGGGTCTCTACCTCGCTACGCATCTGGAGCAGCGAGCGAATCATAAGATCAAACAGGCGGAGGATCTGCTGGTCCGGTGACCAGCGGCTAACGGTCTAATGCGAAGGCGACAACGCCGCGGCGACGACGAAGCCCAGATCAACATCACGCCGATGCTCGACATTGTCTTCATCATGTTGATCTTCTTTATTGTCACGACTTCGTTCGTCAAGGAATTCGGCGTCGACGTCAACCGTCCGTCGAGCGCACCTATCGAGGAGCAGCGCCAGTCGGAGGTGATCGCCGTACGAATCGATCAGAACGATCAAATCTTCATCGAGGAACGGCTCATCGATGTCCGCGCCGTGCGGGCCAACATCGAGAGCGGTCTAGCCGTGCAACCCGAGGCGACCGTCGTCGTGATTGCCGACCGGCTCGCAGATGCCGGTTTGCTCGTTCGCGTCGTCGACCAGGCGCGCGTAGCTGGTGCCATGCAGGTATCGCTCGCAGCTGCGCGCTAAACGGAACTTGCGAATATGACAGTCCAGCGACAGCGCGAAGAAGACGAAATCGAGATCAACATCACGCCGATGCTCGACATCGTGTTTATCATGCTGATCTTCTTTATCGTCACGACCTCGTTCGTGAAGGAGCCTGGTATCAGCCCGCAGCGGCCGAGCGCGGAGACCGCGGTCGAGAAGACGCGCGGCAACGTGCTCATCGCGATCTCGCAGACGGACCAGATATGGATGGACAAGCGCTCCGTCGAGCTCAATCAGGTGCGCGCGCTTGTCGAGGCCGCCCTCGCCGAGAATCCCGAGTCGAGCGCGGTCATCATTGCCGACTCGCAGGCGAACTCCGGGATCCTGATCGATCTCATGGATCAGATTCGGCTCGGTGGAATTGGTAACATTTCGATAGCGGCGGAGCCGAGCGGTTAGGCGGGAGGTTGAGCCGATGCGTTTCGTGATTGCGGCAGGCGCGGGTATCAGTGCAGCCTTATTGCTGTTCCTGCTCATGCATACGCTGATCTCGGGCGAGCAGGAGTTTACGAGCGATGAGCTGACCGGCGGCATGGTCGACTTCATTCGCGTTCGCGAGGACGAGATCACGCAGATCAAGGAACGCACGCCGCCGAGAGAGCCTGAGACGCCGGATCGCCCGCCGCCGCCGCCGCAGCTGCACGTGACTGCGCAGGCGACGCAGGCGCCGGCTGCTGTGCTCGATATCGACGTGCCGCTCGTCTCTGTGCCCGTATCGACCGGTGGCGGCCCGTTCATCGGCCAATGGTCGCCTGGGGAAGCAGCGTCGGAAGGCGACGTCATCCCGATCGTGCGAATCGACCCCCAGTGGCCGCGCGAGGCGTTGATCGAAGGCACGGAGGGCTGGGTCGAGGTCGAGTTCACGATTCTCCCGGACGGCAGCGTCGCGGATGCCGTCGTCATCGATTCCGAGCCGCCGAGGCTGTTCGACCGCAGCGCGGTGCGTGCAGTCCTGCGCTGGAAATTCAAGCCGCGCATTGTCAACGGCGAGGCCGTCTCGAGGCGCGCCGCGCAGCGTATTGATTTCGTCCTGAATCAGCAGGCGCAGTAAGGCGTTGTCGTGACAGGTCGGGAACGGTTCGGCTTCGCGTGGCTAGGCGCCGCGGCGCTCGTATTGTGGTTGTCGGCTGCAGCGGGCCAGGGCGTCCAGGAAGCGGGCACGACCGTGCGCGAGGAGCGCGCGGTGACGATGACGGAAAACGTGTACCGACGCATCAACGCAGTCCACGAGCTGCTCGGCGAGGACGACCTCGACGGTGCGATCGAGCGGCTCGACGCGCTACTCGAGATGCGCCTCAGTGATTACGAGGAAGCGCTGGCCCATCAGGCTTACGGTTTCGCCTATGCGCAGCAGGGCGATTACGCGCGCGCGTTGGCTTCATTCGAGAGGTGCCTCGCAATCGACGCACTGCCGAATCTCGCCAATCAAGGCATGTTGTATTCGCTCGCCGGGCTTTACGCGAACGAGGGTCAGTTTCAGAAGGCCATCGATACGATGAGCACGTGGTTCAGCTATGCCGAGGAGCCCGTGCCGGCGGATGCCTACATGCTCGTCGGATCGAGCTACGCTCAGCTCGAGCAGCTCGGTGCTGCGTTGCCGTACGTGCAGGAAGCCAATTCGCGCGCAGAGACGCCGAACGAGTCTTGGCGCATGTTGGAGCTGTCGATTTACTTCGATCCGGAATTAATGGATTTCGAGCGCGCAGTGGAACTGCTTCGCGATATGGTTGTGCTTTGGCCGGACCGGGCACGTTATTGGGAGATGCTTGCAAGCGCCTACCTCGAGCTCGAGGACGACCCGAACGCACTTGCGACGCTCATGGTCGCTTACAAGCAGGGTATGGTCGACGAGGCACCAAAGCTGCTCAATCTCGTCCGTTTGAATCTGTTCCTCGAGTTGCCGTACGAGGCCGGGCAAATACTCGAGACGGAAATGGGCAACGGCCGGATCGAGGAGAATGCGGCTAATCTCGATCTGCTCCTTTCGGCGTGGGAGAGTGCGCGCGAGTACGATCGCGCGGTTGCAGTCATCGACAAGCTGGCGCCGCTTAGCGATGACGGTGAGTATTACATGCGCAAAGCCCAGCTCTTGGCTGAGCACGGTGATTGGGCCGAGGTGATCGAAGCGACCGGTCAGGCACTCGCGGCGGGCGGTCTCGAGGCGACCGGGCAGGCACTCGTGCTCAAGGGCATGGCCCATGCTGAGCTCGGCGACTACGATCTCGCGCTTGCAGCGTTCGACGAAGCGCGGGATTACGAGGACGCGGCGCGGCGCAATGCCGATGCCTGGATCGAGTACGTCAGGGACCGGAGCCAGGTCGCGCAAAATCGTCCCTGAGGTTGCGCTCGTCCAGAGTAGACCCATCCAGGTCAGGCTCACCGAGCCGCGCGAGAATGCTCTCGCGCGTCGCTCGGAGCATGGCTCGGGCCGAGTCGTGAACCGTCGGGTCGATCGGTTCACCGATACTGATCCGTAACGGTCCCGGCGCTGGTAGCCAAACTTCCGCAGGCAGCTTCTCGCGCGCGCCATAGATCACGATCGGCACAAGCGGCACGCGGCTCTGCCACGCAGCGCGAAACGCGCCGGGCTTGAACGGCCGCAGGCCCGGTTCGGCTCGAAAGGTACCCTCGGGGAAGAACGCGAGCGCATCGCCAGAACGCGCAGCCTTGAACAGCCGCCGGGCAGTTCGCTTCTTGTGTGCGTCGCTGGCACGGTCGACGAACTCCGAGCCGATCCTGCGCAGAAAAAATCCCGCGAACGGAAACCCAGCCATCTCCCGCTTGATCACAAACGTGAAGTTTGGTGGCAGCGCAGCAGTCAAGATGATGCCGTCGAGATAGCTCGCATGGTTCGCGACGACGATGCAGGCGCCGATGGGCATATTTGCCGACTCCATGACGCGAACTGGGCTACCGATGACCCGAAAGAAGAGTCTCGCGAACCAGCGGGTTAGACGCCGGCGCATGCGCCGGCCCGGGGTGATTGTGACGAACAGCAGCGCCGGTATGCCGCAGACGAGAAGCGCGAGCCACGCGTAAGGGCCGTAGCTCAGGCGTGCGAGCGAGCGCCGGGTTGCGGTATTGGTCACGGTTATGTCAAACAGTTGGTCGTCTGCAGGGTCGGCTGCGGGCCTTTGGGAAGGGATTTCTGTGACACGAGTCCATTTATGTCAACGCTCTGGACGATCTGTGAATCCTGTCACGCTGTGCCCCAGGGGGCTCACGCATACTCGCAATCGACGTCGTGGTCTGAAGTACGGATGCTGGGGGCTACGACAACAATGCGCTGAATTATATATGGTTTCCTCGAAACTTGGCGTGCGCGAAAAGGTGATTGTGGTGACGACCTACGTCGTCACGTGACGATCGCCCGGGCCGAGTCGGCGGAGTACACGACAGAGGCAGAATGGCTCATAATTTCCTACACGCGAGCGCGAATCCGCGATCCGGCTCGGAAACTCCGGAGGATCCTAAACAAGTGATCGATCGGTTTCTCGATGCGATCTGGATGGAGCGCGGCCTCTCCGAAAATACGCTCGGCGCCTATCGGGCGGATCTGATGGCGTTGAATCAGCGTTTGACGGGGAAGAGCGTGGATCTAGTCGCGGCCTCGAAGTCCGATATTCTCGACTACATCTCCTGGCGCGTAGAAGGCGGCGCGAAGCCCCGTTCGACGGCACGCCAGCTGTCGAGCTTCCGGCGCTTCTTCCGCTACCTGCTGCGCGAGGGCGTGATCTCGGATGACCCGACGGCGCAGATTGCCATGCCGAAGATCGGCCGGGCGTTGCCGACCTCCCTGACCGAGGAAGAGGTCGACGCCCTGCTCGGCGCGCCGAACGTCTCGGAGTCGCTCGGGCACCGTGATCGGGCGATGCTCGAGCTGCTCTACGCGACCGGCGTGCGCGTGTCCGAGCTCATCAACCTCAAGATGACCCAGGTCAATCTCAATCAAGGCGTGTTGCGCATCGTCGGCAAGGGCGACCGCGAGCGCCTCATACCGCTCGGCGATGAGGCTCAGGATTGGCTCAAAGAGTTCATCGACGGGCCGCGCGTCGAGATCCTGCTCGAGCGCCAAAGCGAATACCTCTTCCCGACCCGCCGCGGCGATCGCATGACGCGCCAGGCCTTCTGGCACATCATCAAGCGCTATGCCAAAAAAGCCGGCGTTCGCAAGAAGCTCTCGCCGCATACGGTTCGCCACGCGTTTGCGACGCATTTGCTCAACAACGGCGCCGACCTGCGTGTCGTGCAGCTGCTGCTCGGCCACAGCGATGTGTCCAAAACGCAGATCTACACGCACGTTGCCCGCGAGCGCCTGAAGGATCTGCACGCCCGCCACCATCCTCGAGGTTGATCCCGGGATGGGTTCTAGCACCGAATCTGCTAGAATCCGGCGCACTGAACTGAACTTGTGTCGGCTCGAGCCGGTCTATAATCCTCAGTCGAGCGAGCTTTGGACCGCTGCCGGAAGGAGAGCCCAGTGAAGCCCTATTGGACGATCTTCGCATTGACCCTGGTCTGCGCATCAGGCGCTGCCCAGGAACTCACGAAAGAGCAGCTCGCCGAGGAATTTCCCGGCATCGAGACCAACGATATCCTCGATGCCCCGGTCGCCGGTTTCTACGAGGTCGCAATCGGTTCGTCCGTCGCCTATGTCAGTAAGGACGGGCGCTACATTCTACAGGGCGATCTTTACGATCTTTCCGAGAACACCAATCTGACCGAGCGGCGGCGCTCGACCGCGCGTGTGGACATGCTCGCCAACGTCGATCCGGCAACCATGATTGTCTTCAGCCCGCCGGCCGAAGAGGTCAAGCATACGATCACGATCTTCACGGATATCGATTGCGGTTACTGTAGGCAGTTCCACCGCGAGATCGAGACCGTGAACGCCTTGGGTGTCGCGGTTAACTACCTGTTCTATCCGCGCACGGGCCCCGAAACAGAGTCCTGGTTCAAAGCCGATAAAGTCTGGTGTGCAGAGGACCGCAATTTGGCGCTGACTGACGCGAAGCTTGGCGGACGCGTGCCTGAGGACGGTTGTGAGTCCACCCCTGTCGAGAGCCACTACGACCTCGGCAACCTTGTCGGTGTGCGCGGTACGCCGACGATCTACGCTGCCAACGGCGAGCACATCGGCGGCTACCTGACGCCTGATCAGCTACTCGAGCTACTCGAGCAAATCGAGCAATAAGCAAGGCCGCTAGCGTGACCCGGCTCGCTCGGGCCGGTTCTTGAATCCTGATCCGTTGGGCGGTAACGTCCGACATCTTTGCGCACTCGTCAGAGGGAATGTCTATGAGGATCATCAGTAAGCTCTCGCTCCTTGGGCTCTTCGCCGTATCGGCAGCCTATGCTCAGGGACCGGACTGGGCCTACCAGCGCGTGACCGGGGAAATTCCCGCGGCACATCGGCACGACCCCAACGTGCAACATACTGTCCCGGGCAGCGATCTGAGCCTCACGATGCCTGAGATCGACGCTCTGTATAACCCGCCGAACTGGTTTCCCGAGGAGACGGGGCCCGTGCCCGAGATCGTCGCGCATGGCAAAGAGCCGAACGTACAAGCTTGCGCACGCTGTCACAGCTTTTCCGGCATGGGCCACCCGGAATCGTCGGGGCTTGCCGGCCTGCCGGTCAACTACATCATCCAGCAAATGGCGGATTTCAAGAGTGGTGCGCGCACCGACCAGTTCTGGATGAATGATTTCGCCCAGCACGTCACGGATGAGGAAGTACGCATTGCGGCGGAGTACTTCTCCGCGCGCGAGCCGGTCAAGGCGGTCGTCGACGTTGTGGAGACCGAAACCATTCCGCGCGTCTACATCGGCTCCGGACGTATGCTGTTCGAGCATCCCGACGGCGGCACGGAGCCGCTGGGCTACCGGATCATCGAGCTGCCTGAGGACCGATCTCTCGCAACGATTCGCCATCCCACGTCAGGGTTTATCGCCTACACGCCCCCGGGCAGTATCGAGCGCGGCCGCGATCTCGTGACGACCGGTGGCAGCGGTAAGACCGTGCCTTGCATGGCCTGCCACGGTGTGGATCTCAAAGGCATCGGCGACATGCCGGGA
>JAOTTJ010000221.1 GCA_029864465.1 Gammaproteobacteria bacterium
AGCAAAAGCATTTAGATCCGCTCGCGGTAGCGGTCTATTCGGCCAAGCGCCGCCTGAAGTCAGCTTCGGCATTGTCGATCAGTCGCGCCCATTGCCCAGGCTCCATCGTCAGCGGACTCGGGCGTGACTCGGCCCACAATGCCTCGAGCTTGCCATCGAAAAGCGACTGCGGGTGGCCAACGATGCGAATGTCCGGACTCATCTCGCGCAGGGCTGCATAGGCGTTGAAGACATCCGCCGGGCGTGTGTCGTACATCGGATCGCCGGTAACAGGCGCGGGCGGACCGCCGTAGACGATCTGGTACGTCTGCCCGTTTTCCACGGTATCGACGAAATAAGTCGCCGTCCCCGGTGTGTGCCCTGGCGTCCAGATGACCTTGACCGTCGACCCGCCAAGGCGGATTTCGTCTCCGCTCTGTAGAACCCGGCCGACTTCGATGGGCTCGTGACCCCATGTCTCGTTGCGGCCGAAATCATGCCCCGTAACGAGCGACGGAACCTCAGCTTCGAGAGCTGCAACGGTCGCGCCGGTCAGGCGCCGGATCCGCTCCATCGTTTCCATGTGGTCGTAATGCGCGTGCGAGATCAGCATCACCTTGATGTCGGCCGGCATGAAACCAAGCTTGACGATGTTGGGAAATACGACCGCGGCCATCTTGTGGGTCCCGGTATCGATGAGGATGTGCCCTTCTGGCGTGGCCACGAGTATCGACGCAATGTTGTTGGCACCGACGTAGTAGACGTTGCCCATGATCTTGAACGGCTCTTGCGGCTCGCTATCGAGATCCGGCCGGTTGACTCGGCCCATAAACCAATCCGTGTCCTTCCCACCGATCGCGAGTGGGTCGCCCATCGTTTGCGCTTGCGCCGTCGCACTCGCTGTGACCGAAGCGAAAATGAGAAATGCCGAAGATAATAGGTGCTTACGCATGGTGACTCCCTTGAAGATCGCAGTACTTGCCGCGTTGTTCTTGACCGCGTCTACAGCTTAATAACACCAACATCGATGGCACTCCTCGATCACAGGGACGGCGTACTCGGCACTCGAGTGATGACCGGTCGCGGCAAAGCGTGCCGCGACTAGGTCCACGCAGGCGTTGAGCCGGTTCATGGCCGTCTGTCGCTAACTACTCGCTCGGCGCCTCCACCGGCAGCGAGGCGACATAGGCCGCGATGCTGATCATATCTTCCGTCGTCAAGTTTGCGACCGCCGGTTGCATCAGTGCGGCCTGCGCGCCGCGTCGCGTACCTTCGCGCAGGTCGTACATCTGTCTTACGAGGTAAGTAGGCGAGCGTCCGCGGATGCCCGGAATGATGCCGAGACCGTTCAGGTCCGGGCCATGGCAGATGTTGCATGCGATGGTCTTGCCGTTACCGCCGTTCGTAACGAGCGCCTCGCCCTTGGCGACCGAGCCAATCGGCACATAGGCGATGAACCCCGAGTTGGGGTCGCGAAGAACCTCCGCATGCTCGACGTTTTCCGGTGTCTCCATGATTCGCATGCCGAGCGGCTCCATGCCCGCAGCATTTCCCTCCAGCGGAATGTACATGCCCAGCGAGAAACGGGACTTGGGCACCTCGTCCGTCTCGACCACCCTAATCCACTGCCTCCAGGGCATCGAGCTGTAGTACTCCGCCGCCTGGTCGATCTGCTCATCGGTCATGCCCTGGGCGATCGTCGTCATCAGGTGCGTATTGAACTTTCGTGGCTGCGCGCTCTTGCGTTCGCCGTTGCGGAAAGCCTGCATTTGCTGGATGAAATAGTCCTTTGGAAGGCCCGCAATCGGGCCATTCTCCGGGCGCCCTTGGCCGTTGGGATAGTGGCACAGCGCGCAGGCCCAAACGTCCGGATAGTTGCCGTTGGCAACGATGTCCGGCATCGTCGGATGGGCGTCCGGGTACCAGTCGGCGGGCCCGAACGGATCTCGAATCTCACCGTGCGTGAACGAGCGACCGGAGCCAGGCAGCTCGAAGACGGTGCTCGGGTCAATGGGGGGTGGCGCAACGCCGTAGGACCACGTCGGCTCTTCATCGTAGCCCTGCGCCAGGCCGACCTGCGACAGCGTAGCCGCGAGGACGAGAGCGACGCCGCAGATCGTTGCGCGTCTCGGTGTATCAAAGAATGACATTAGGCTCTCCGAAAGCTCGTTAGGGATCGAGAGTCGCCAAGTAGGCGGCGATGGCGACGATGTCCTCGTCGGTGAGATTCGTGACCGCCAGCAACATCAACGAACCGAGGGTCCCGGCGCGGTCCCCGGTCCTGAAGTCGTTCAACTGTCGAACGACGTAAGTCGGCGAAATCCCGGCGAGCCTCGGCGTATCGCCGAAACCTTTGAGGTCCTGGCCGTGGCACGTAAAGCATTCGATCGTGCGTCCGTCTCCACCCGTGGTCACGAGCTCCTCGCCCCGCGCGACACTGCCGGTCGGCGCGTAAACGGTAAAGCCGGATCTCGGGTGGCGCGCCGTGGCAAGCTCCCAATCCTGGGGCACCTCGACGATGCGCCCGTCGATGGGCTCCGTCCCGCCGTCCGGATGAACATGGCGCATCCGTCCGTCGCCGATGTAGGTTCTGGGCACCGTATCCGTTTCGATAACCTCGTCGATCCAATCGATGACCGGCAGACCCGAAAACCACTCGGCCGCCTGCTCGATCTGCTCGAGCGTCGGCTCGAAGGTGTTCATCCAGCTTCGGTCGAGGCGCATCGCGGAGGAGCCGGACGGAGAACGCTGTGCGCCGCTTCTGAAATCCGCCATCTGCCGCGTGATATAGCCGACCGTCAACCCGGCCAGGTGCGAGGACTCCGGATGCCCGGCGCCCATGAAGCCATGACAAGCGGCGCAGGCCCTGACATTCGGGCCATCACCATGAGCCACGACATCGGGGACCGGCGCGTAGTGGTCATCGGGAAACCAGTCCGGTGGATTCCAATGATCATCGATCTGTTCTTGGGTGCGTTGCAGCGAGCTGCCCGGCACCGACCGCAATGCCTGCGGGTCGAGATCGAGATCCCGCTGGGGAAGCAAGGATTCATCCAGGACCGGGTACGCCCACTCGACATCGGCTCGGGCCACTAGCGCGGTCGTCAACGCCAGAATTGCTATTAGCCACTTCACACTGAGACCCCCCGTGCGCACAGCGGTGCACACTTTAATCATTGGTTGCCATAAGATACCGCAAAATCCGCCGCAGTCTACCGCCAGCTGGCCTGCGCATGAGGTAGAATTAGCCGGACTCCTCCTACTCGGCAGGAACCGTGGCCGCTTCGCGGCGCCAGTGGGACTGACAACAGATCATAAGGAGAACTGCAATGGGGAAGCTAATCACTATGCAACGATGCCTCGCCGGAGCAGCTGCAGTTGCCATGGCTTGGGCATCCGGCTGCAGCGCCCCAAGCGTAACGGGCGTAGCCCTCGACAGCGATGATATCGGTGGCGTCGTCACGAGCGCGAACGGGCCCGAAGCCGGCGTGTGGGTTATCGCAGAAACGGACGCCTTTGACACCCGTTATGCGAAGATCGTCGTGACCGACGACGAAGGCCGCTACGTCATTCCCGATCTTCCCGAGGCCGACTATGACGTGTGGGTACGCGGCTACGGTCTCGCGGACTCCGAGAAAGTCTCGGCCAACCCGGGTAACGCCCTCGACCTGACTGCCGTCGTCGCACCGAGCGCAAAAGTGGCTGCACAGGTGTATCCGGCGATCTCCTGGTACTCGATGATGCACCTGCCTGAGGAGAGCGAAGTCGACTTCCTGCCGGGCGGACTGAACGAGTACATCAGCGTCATGACGAACCAGGCCTGTGTCGGCTGTCATCAGCTCGGCCACGAGGCGACACGCACGTTCCCGGAGGCGTTCGCGAATATCGAGAATTCCGAGCAGCGCTGGATGCGTCGCGTGAGCTCAGGCCAGGCCGCCCATCAGATGATGGAGCCACTGGCGGGCAAGCTCCGCGGTGTACCGTTCAAGTATCTGGCTGACTGGACCGATCGAATCGAGGCGGGCGAGCTGCCGACCTTCGTTCCAGAGCGACCCCAGGGCCTCGAACGCAACATCGTCGCCACGGTCAGGGACTGGGGCGATGACAAATCCTATCTGCACGACCTCATCAGCACGGACCGTCGTGATCCGACCGTGAATGCGTACGGGAATATCTACGGCGCACCAGAGCTCAGCACCGACTTCTTCCCAATCCTCGACCCGATGACCAACACGGACACGACGTTCTTCGCGCCGGTCCGGGATGAAAACACACCGACGACGAACAGCGATCCCATCGGAGCGCCATCAGCCTATTGGGGCAGTGAGCGCATCTGGGACAGCAAGGCCAATGCCCACAACCCAATGCTCGATCAGGACGGGCGTGTCTGGTACACGGCGCGTGTTCGAGCACCGGGCAATCCCGATTATTGCCGCGAGGGCTCGGATCTTCCGTCGGCAAAGCTGACGCCGATGAACAATGCCGGCCGGCATCTGTCCGTCTACGAGCCCGAGACGGGCGCCTATCATTTCGTCGACACCTGCTTCTCGTCGCATCACCTGCAGTTCGCGGAGGACGAGAGAAACAGACTGTGGACGAGTGGCGGCGGGTCCGTCATCGGTTGGCTCGA
Source organism: Gammaproteobacteria bacterium (assembly GCA_029864465.1). Taxonomy (GTDB): domain Bacteria; phylum Pseudomonadota; class Gammaproteobacteria; order Steroidobacterales; family Rariloculaceae; genus JAHEEM01. The sequence continues at coordinate 4,610 of JAOTTJ010000221.1, forward strand.
CACCAACCTGTTCATGGAGACGAAGGACGCCGCACAGGCCCAGGGCTGGACGGCCGCCATTCTCGACACGAACGGCAACGGCAAGCGCGACGACGATTATGCCGAGATGGACGAGCCTGTCGATCCCGCCAGAGATAAGCGTATCAATCCGAGTTTCTATGCGGTGATGCCGAACCCGGCCGACGGCTCCATCTGGGGATCAACGAGTTTCCAGTTTCCGGGCAAACTGGTGCGTCTCGATCCCGGCGACAACCCGCCGGCGACGGCCCTGGCCGAGCAGTACAACATTCCCCTGCCGGGCTTCCACTCCCGCGGTGCCGACATCGACCGTGACGGCGTGATTTGGTCGTCGCTCGGAAGCGGCCACCTCGGTGAGTTCGACCGCCGCAAATGTCAGGGACCGCTGAACGGTCCGGAAGCGACGGGCGATCACTGTCCGGAGGGTTGGACGTTCCACCGTTATCCCGGCCCGGGCTTCCCGGAGCGACCCGAGTCCAGCATCGAGGCGAGCTATTACTCCTGGGTCGATCAGCATAATACGGCCGGACTCGGCGAGAACGTACCGATGTCCACGGCGAATCTTTATGACGGCGTGCACGCACTCGTGGATGGCGAGTGGGTCACGATGCGTATCCCCTACCCGCTCGGCTTCTACAGCAAAGGCTTCGACGGGCGCATCGACGACCCGGATGCCGGCTGGAAGGGACGCGGGCTCTGGGTACCCAGCGGTGATCGCACGCCCTGGCTCATGGAAGGCGGCCTCGGCAACCGTCCGTTGGTGGTTCACTTCCAGGTTCGGCCCGACCCGCTGGCAAAGTAAACGGCCACAACAACCACGACCTTGCAGGGGCGCCCAATGGGCGCCCCAGTTCGTTCCGGGCACCGATGAACGACACAGTCTGCGCAAGTCGAACGTCAGCCCGGGAGAAAAGCCGCGCTGTCCGTTTGCGCGCAAGGCTGTTTCAGGCCCCCATCCGCGCCTCAGCCTCTTGCGCTGCCGACGCCATAATTCCCTTGGCACG
>JAOTTJ010000018.1 GCA_029864465.1 Gammaproteobacteria bacterium
GCATCGACGGCAGTCAGACCGTCTTCCTTGCCAGCACCACCTAAAGTCGCGAGCAATGCTTGCGTCGGAATCTCCAAATCGGGTGTATGAATGAAATCCGGCGGTAGCGCATCGTGGGAGTTGACGACGAGCGCGGACCGGTGGATTGCCAGGCGCGACACTGCAGCTGGACCCGCCGCAACCATGAGATCGCAGCCCAGCAGCACATCGGCGCATCCTTCAGCCACTCTGGCGCCGTCGAGCGCGGTGTCGCTATCGGCAACGCGCACATGACACAGTACGGCACCGAATTTTTGCGCGAGCCCCGTCTGCGCCAACTCCAGCACGGCTTTGCCTTCGAGATGCGCCGCGAGTCCGAGCAGCCTGCCGAGCGTGACGACACCCGTACCACCGATACCGGCGATGACTACGTTCCAGGGGCCGCAGCGCGATGCGACGGGCGGCTCGGGAAATACCTCCGGAAGCTCCAGGACCGGTCTGCGCGGGGCTGCACCGCGCACGGTCACGAAGCTTGGGCAGAAGCCGTCAAGGCAGCTGTAGTCGCGGTTGCACGCGGACTGATCGATCGTTCGCTTTCGGCCGAGTTCTGTCGCCAGCGGCAGTACGGACAGACAGTTCGACTGCTGGTTACAGTCCCCACAGCCTTCGCAGACGAGATCGTTGATCGCGACGCGCTCATCGGGCATCACCGCGAGGCCATGGCTGCGTTTACGGCGTGTCTCCGCCGCGCAGGCCTGATCGTAAATCAATGCCGAGACACCTCGGTGTTCACGTAGCTGCCGTTGCACGTCGTCGAACTTCTCCCGACCGTAAACGTTGACTCCGGGTGGTACTCGGGAATCGCGCGCGTACTTGTCAGGGTTATCGGTAACGATCACGACCGAACCGACACCTTCGGCAACGAGCTGTTGAGCGATCTGTCCGGGCGTGAAGCCACCCTCGACCGGCTGACTACCCGTCATGGCCACAGCGTCGTTATAGAGAATCTTGTAAGTAATGTTCACACCAGCCGTAACGGCTGCGCGAATCGCAAGCAGGCCGGAATGCGTGTAGGTACCGTCGCCAATGTTCTGAAAGATGTGCTCCGTATTGACGAACGGTGCCTGACCGATCCACGCGGCTCCCTCGCCGCCCATCTGCGTGAATGTCGCCGTCGAACGCCCCATCCATATCGCCATAAAATGGCAGCCGATCCCAGCGACGGCTCGACTCCCTTCGGGCACAACCGTCGAGGTGTTGTGCGGACAACCCGAGCAAAAATGCGGCATACGGCTCGGACCGTCGGCAAGCCACGCATTGCGCGCCGCGTCCTCAGCGGCGAGACGAGCGGCGCGTTCGCCGATATCACCGCTGCCATCCAGCCGCGTAAGACGCTTTGCCACGGCTGCTGCAACGAGCGTTACCGTGAGCTCGCCGATGGACGTGAGTAACGGTGCACCCTGCTCGTCCTGCTTGCCGAGCACGATGGGTCGCGCGCCGAAGGGCCGCGCGAACAGCTGTTCCTTGATCTGCGGCTCGATGACGGCGCGTTTCTCTTCGATGACGAGAATTTCTTCGAGCCCCGCCGCAAACTCGGCGATTCCTCGAGGCTCGAGCGGCCATATCATTCGGACGTTGAGGATACGGATACCGAGATCTGCCGCGCGCGCTGCATCGATGCCGAGCAGGTCGAGCGCTTGCATGAGATCACCGTGCGCCTTACCCGTCGTGACGAGCCCGATGCGCGGCTTGGGCGAGTCCCAAACGATGCGGTCGAGTTTGTTCGCACGCGCAAAGTCGATCGCCGCACGAAGCTTGTGCGTGTGCAACCTTTGCTCTTGTGCAAGCGGCGTATCAGGCCAGCGGATGTGCACGCCGTCGGTCGGCAGCGCAGTATCGGGCTCGACGATGCGCAATGCCTCATGCGCGAAAGACACTGTCTGCACGGCATCGGCTGTCTCTTGGGTCACGATAAAGCCAACCCAGCAGCCGCTGTATCGTGACAGTCCGTAGCCGAGTAAGCCTAGCTCGAGAATATCGGCAACGTCAGTGGGACTGAGCACGGGCATCGCCACACCGATAAAACTGAGCTCGCTTTGCTGCACGAGAGTGGAGGATTTACACGCATGGTCGTCACCTGCGACGACGAGCACGCCGCCACTTGGTGCCGTACCGGCGAAATTGCCATGCTTGAACGCGTCGACCGCCCGGTCGACGCCTGGTCCCTTGCCGTACCAGAAACCGAAGACACCGTCGAAACGCCCGTCCCCGAGCAGGTTTGCCTGCTGCGAGCCCCAGATCGACGTCGCGGCAAGTTCCTCGTTCAGCCCGGGCTCGAAGCGGATCTGTGCCGCGGCGAGCGCGTTACCGCATCGCCACAGGGCTTGATCGAGACCACCGAGCGGAGAGCCCCGGTATCCCGAAACGAATCCCGCTGTGTTGAGCCCCGCCTCGCGGTCGCGATGGCTCTGGAGCAACAGCAACCGCACGAGCGCCTCGAGCCCCGAGACAAGAACCGGATTTGCCTCGACACGATGCCAGTCGGTGAGGCTATCGATCTCGCGAAGCTTCATGTCGATGCCGCATTCGCGCTCACGGATCGGGAAACGCGTTCAAGGCGTCGATGTAGGGATGGAGGTCGACATTACCACCACTGAGCACGATGCCGATGCAAGCGTAATCCTTGGCTGCTCCGGAAAGCACGGCCGCAAGGGCGACGGCACCCGAGGGTTCGAGCACGAGCTTCAGATAGCGAGTCGCAAATGCCATGGCGTGCGTAGCCTGCGCATCGGTGACCGTCAACGCGCCACTGAGCTGCTCGCGATTCATCGCGAACGTGATCGCGCCCGGCATCGGCGCCATGAGGGCATCGCAACTGCTCTTCGGGTGACCGACGACGACCTGCCGGCTGCCCGCTTCGAGTGAACGCTTGGTGTCGTCGTAGGCCTCAGGCTCGACTGCAAAAATCTCGCAATCGGGAAACGCCGCTTTGACCGCGAGCCCGGAGCCCGCAACGAGTCCGCCTCCACCGCATGGCGCGAAGAAACTCCTCAGATCCAACCGCCGCCGGCGCGCAAACTCAGCGAGCTCCAAGCCGACGGTGCCCTGTCCCGCGATGACATCGGGATGGTCGAACGCAGGCACCAACGCGGCGCCGTGCTCCGCGGCAATATCGGCTGCAATCTGTTCGCGGTCGTCTCGAGCGCGGTCATAGAGAACGATATCGGCACCGAGCATTCGCGTGTTGAGCTGCTTGATCTTCGGCGCATCCTCGGGCATGACGATCGTCGCGGGCATACCGAGCCACTGCGCCGCCATCGCGACGCCCTGCGCATGATTTCCCGAGGAGAATGCCACGACACCGGCCGCACGCTCGTCATGACTGAGCTTGAGTAGCCGATTCAACGCGCCACGAATCTTGAACGTTCCTGTGTGCTGCAGCGACTCGGCCTTAACCAGCACACGACAATTTGCGCGCCGATTGAGTACATCATGCTCGAGCACGGGCGTGGTGATCAGCCAATCGGAGATTCGCGCTGCTGCGTCCTCGATGTCGCGCACTGTCGGCAGACCTTCGTTCACGCTTGCTGCCCTCTCCTCCTCGGACTATAGTCAATTGCGACGGTACCCCGTTGGGGTTTGAAAGGGAACACGGTAAACGCCCGCTTCGCGAACGCCGTGGCTGTACCCGCAACTGTATATGGCTAGCTCGCCGTTAACGTTCTGCCACTGGGCTCGCGCCTGGGAAGGCAAACGGTCGAGCAGGGAGCCGTGAGCCAGGAGACCTGCCGTCGCGTCGTCCTTCCGGGGGGCGGGTTACCCCAACGGAGCGGTCGAACCGCAGCGACGACACCGACGGAGTCGGTCGGTGTGCAATGCTTCCAGCTACGCTACGGCAGCAACGACTCGGACCGACACCGTGCTGTGCAACAAAGCGCGAGGTGTCGCCGTGAATCAGGATATCGCATTGCCATGCACGGACCGGCGAGAACGGTTCGCGTGGATGTGGCGGCTCGGCCTAGCCGCCGTGCTGCTGTTGCCGATGACGCTCGCGGCAGCGCCACCGCAACGCATCGTCTCGATGAACGTCTGCACGGACCAGCTGTTACTGGACCTCGTTTCACGCGAGCGCATCGCCTCACTGTCGTACATCGCAGCAGATCCACGCACATCGGCTGTCGCGGACGATGTCCAAGGCATACACCTCAATCACGGCACCGCCGAGGAAATCGTCTCTCTCGCGCCCGATCTGATCTTGACGGGCCAGTTCGGCTTACGTCCGACTATCGCCGTTCTAAAGCGCCTCGGCTATCCGATCCTAGAGATTCCGATGGCGGAGGCGCTCAGCGATATCGAGCAAAACATGATGACGCTCGGTAGGACACTCGGCGTGGAAGAACGCGCCACCGCGCTCGTAGCGAGATTTGCGCGTCGGCTAGACCAGCTGTCCTATCACGGTGACGAGCCGCGGTCGGTGTTCGTGAACTACGATGCGAACGGGTGGACGACGGGGCAGACGGGCCTGCTCGCGGATATTGTGCACCGCGCAGGACTTGCAACGCCCGGCGACGCACTCGGGTTCGACGGGGCTCGCAGGGTCAGCCTCGAAACCCTGTTATTACTGCAACCAGCACTGATCGACCTCGGCTACCCGTGGGACGACCCGCCAGCACTAGCCTCCGAGCTGCGGCGCCACCCGGCGCTAACAGCGGTCATGCGTTCAGCCGAGTCCGTGGAGATTCCGGACAGCGCCTGGCTCTGCGGCACCGCGCACAGCCTCGACGCGCTCGAGCAGCTTCGCAACGCGCGCGATGCGCTCACGCACGGTAAGCGCGAGACGACATGATCGTTCGTTCCTATGCCGGGCTGCTTGCGACCTTGGGCTGCCTGGTGCTACTCGCCTTCATCGCCTCCCTTGCGGTCGGACCGTCCGGCGTTGGCCTCGGCGAGCTGGGAAATGCCCTGCGAGATGGCGGTGGCACGGGGCCCGTGTCACTGATTCTCTGGGAGCTGAGGCTGCCGCGCGCGCTGCTCGGCGGACTCATCGGCGCGAGTCTCGCCCTTGCTGGCGCTTGCCTGCAAGGCTACCTGCGTAACCCGCTGGCCGAGCCGGGCATCATCGGCATCTCGAGCGCATCGGCGCTGGGCGCCGTCATCGCGATCTACACCGGGCTCGCGTTACGGTACCCGATCGCCCTACCGCTTCTCGCGATTACCGGCTCCGTCATAGCCGTGCTCGCTCTGCAGACACTGGCCCGCGCCGGCAACGCACTCACGCTGATCCTGGCCGGCGTCGCAATTTCGAGTCTGTGCGGCGCGCTGACCTCTCTAGCCCTGTCGATGTCACCGAATCCGTTTGCCTCGCTCGAGATCGTGTTCTGGCTGCTTGGATCGATCACCGATCGAAGCATGACGCAGGTCTGGCTCGTCACGCCGTTCGTCATCGGCGGCTGGGTGCTGCTTGCAATGACCGCACGGCCACTCGATGCGCTGAGCCTCGGCACGGAGACGGCTGCGAGCCTCGGTGTCAACATGAGTCGGTTGCGCCTGCTCGTGACCCTAGGTGCCGCGTGCTGCGTCGGCGCCGCGACTGCCGTAAGCGGCGTGATCGGCTTCGTCGGGCTCGTCGTGCCGCATCTGCTACGCCCTCTCGTCGGCTACCAGCCTAGCCGTCTGTTACCCGCCAGCGCACTTGGCGGCGCCGCACTGCTACTCGGTGCCGATGTGCTCGTCCGACTCATCGCCACGCAGAACGAACTGAAGCTGGGCGTCGTGACTGCGCTCGTCGGCGTGCCATTCTTTTTCTATCTCGTGTTTCGCAGCCGGCCTGCGTACGGCACTTGACGGTGGCGGCTCGATGAAGCTCACAGCCGAGCAGGTTACAGTCCGCGCTCAGCAACGGACGATCCTCGACAACGCGTCTGTGACGCTCGAGCCGGGCGAGCTCGTTGGCCTCATCGGCCCGAACGGCGCAGGCAAGTCGACGCTGTTACGCTCGATCATCGGTAGCCTGCCTTATTCGACTGGCAGGGTTGACCTCGATGGCACGCCGATCATGGCGTTGACAGCCCGCCAGCGCGCCCGCGCGCTCGCCTATTTGCCGCAGGACCGCCACGTCGAATGGCCACTGCCATCGCGAGCGGTCGTCGCGCTCGGGCGGTATCCGCACGCAAGCGGTGTCGGACCGGCACAGCCGTCTGACTCAGAGGCCGTCGACCGCGCTATGGCCGCGGTCGGTGCGGCAGCGCTCGCGGATCGCAGCGCAACCGTGCTCTCGGGCGGGGAGCTCACACGAGTCCTGCTCGCTCGCGCGCTTGCGGTCGAAGCGCCACTGCTGCTGGCCGATGAACCGATTGCCGGACTCGACCCGTTCCATCAGCTCCACGTCATGGAGATCTTGCGCGCGACGGCTCACGGTGGCGCGGGCGTGCTCGCCGTACTGCATGATTTGCCGCTGGCGATGCGTTTCATGGACCGCGTCGTGCTCATGCACGAGGGCGCAGTCGTCGCCAACGGCACGCCAGGCGAGGTGTTGACGGATGAGAATCTCGAACGCGTGTATCGCGTCACCGCCCGACGCGGCAGCGCAGACGGCGTTGCTTACGTGCTGCCGTGGTCACGCGTCGGCTGACTCGCACAGCGCGCCGTCGATCAGATTCTCATAAGCGCCAGCGTAACATCGCTCTGAGCGCGCGATCCTCGACAGGATACAAATGGATGTCGTCCACGGACGCGATCTCCCCAGCGAGCTGCGATTCGAAGCAATACGCGATGTCGTCGTCGTTCGCATCGAATAGGAGGTTGAGTCGAAGCGAGGGCAGTATCCAGGGATACCTCCATGTGCCAGAGATAAGCAAGTCAGGTTAGGTATCAGCGCTCAGGATAGGCCCCGGCGCAGGTGTACGAAAGTAATCAACAGTTTACGGCCCACCATTAACGTCGTAAATAAGGTTAAGGGCACGCGGTCGGAATTACAGCAGACACCGGATAACGGCCGGCGAAGACAACTCGCGATGCCGGTGACGGCACCGCGCGGGCGCTACGAGGACACGGCTGCCTATTCACGGATGCGCCTCGCGGGCGCGGCGAGGATGGCGGGGCGTAAGCAGGTTCGGCGACGCCCGCGTTGGAAACCAGCGTACGCGAATCCCTGAGAGCGGGCTCAAACCGGTCGGCCTGACGCGCGCATCCGTATAATACGCGCGATGACTGACTCGACCCGGGGCGCGCCCGCCCCGACAACGTCTGCCGAGCGACCCATGATCATCCTGCAAAGCGTCGACGTCGCGCTGGCGGGCCATACGGTGCTGCACGATCTCAACTGGGAGCTTCGGCCGGGTGAGCATTGGGCGATCATCGGCGCGAACGGCAGCGGCAAAACGAGCTTTCTGCGGCTGCTTGCCGGCTCGTTATGGCCGGCGCCAGGGTCCGGAACGCGACGATACGACTTCGGCGGTGAGCTGCAAACCGACGCGGTCCTGGCGCTCGGCAAGATCACGCTCGTCGGCCACGAGCTGCAAGACCGCTACACGCGCCTGGGCTGGAACTTCGACGCAGCCGATGTCGTCCTGTCGGGCCTTGCTCGAACCGACGTTCCGCGCCGCCTGCCGAATGCGCCCGACCGCATCCGCGCGCGGGGTCTGTTACGGCAGCTCAAGCTTCTGCACCTCGCGGATCGGCCGTTTCTTGAGCTGTCGCGCGGCGAGCAACGCCGCGTGCTCATCGCCCGCGGCCTCGCGTTCAAGCCAGCGATTCTGATTCTCGACGAGCCCGTCGCAGGACTCGACGCAAGCTCCCGCCAGGCCCTCGTCGAGACGATCGATCAAATCAGCGAGCACACGACTGTCATCTGTTCTTACCATGAAGCCGCGAATCTGCCTCGATCCCTGAACCGGATGCTGCGCATCAAAGATGGTCATGTCATCGAATCTGGGCCGATTGCTGCCAACGCCAAGGCGCCCGTCGGCCCCCTGCCGGGTGTGGCCGGAGCCACTGAGCCAGTGCGCCAAGAAAACCTCGCAGAGCGTCTCGCCGCGAGCGGCAATCCCATCATCGAGGTTGAGCATGCCAACGTCTGGCTCGATCATCGTCGCGCGCTCGCAGACATCAACTGGACGCTGTTCGAGGGCGAGCACTGGCAGCTCACAGGACCGAACGGCGCGGGCAAGAGCACGTTCCTGCGGCTGCTGCACGGGCAGCTTCGGCCTGCCAAGGGCGGCGCGATCCGGTTTCCGGGCATCGACGACCCTGGCAATGTCTGGTCGCTGCGCAAGCAAATCGCGTGGGTATCTCCGGAGCTGCAGGCCGGCTATTGGTATCCGACCAACGTGCGCCAGTGCATCGCATCGGGCTTCGAGTCGAGTATCGGCCAGACGCGGCGCCTGAAACCCGCCGAAAGCGAGCTCGTCGACGAGCTGCTGGAGCAGTTCGAGCTCGACCAGTTCGCGGACAGAAACGTCAAAGCGCTGTCCTACGGCCAATTCCGGCGGGTGCTCATCGCGCGGGCCGTCGTCCACACGCCGAAGGTGCTGCTGCTCGACGAGCCCTGGGAGGGGCTCGACGCCGGCAACCTCGATCTCGTGACGCGCGAGCTCAACCAGATCATCGAGCGTGGAACTCAGCTCGTCTGCGCGACACATCTGGCGATCAACGGGGCACAATTCAATCGCGAGATGCGCATCGAGAGGGGCCATATCGTCTCGATGACGAGCTAGCCGGACTGTTCGAACTGCCTCTGCGCGGCGCGGCGTGCGCCGGCATTGCTGAGCCTCGACCCGAGGGTATTTTCGAGACGCCTGTCTGCTAGAATCTGGGCCCTGCTGAGCCGTCGTTGCCGAGGGGAAACTATGAAGGCAGTCACCAAGATGCTCTGGGTTGCGACCGGGATCACTACCATGATCGCGGCACCGGCCGCGGCTCACCATTCCCACGGCAATTACGACGTCAATAACTACATCGAGCTTCAGGGCCAGGTCAGCGAGCTACTGTGGCTGAATCCGCATACCTGGATTTACCTCGAAGTCGAGGACGATAACGGCGAGCCGGTCGTCTGGGCGCTCGAAGGCGGCAGCCCGGGCGCGTTGACCCGCGATGGCTGGCGACCCGACAGCGTGCAGGCCGGCGATGAGATCAAAGTGCGCTGCCATCAGCTGCGCGACGGGTCAAACGGCTGCCTGCTCGGCTTCGTGACGCCACCGGGTGGCGAGGAAAAGGAATGGGATTAGCGACTCATCAAAGTCATCGATATCGAATTGTCGCGCTGGCTCAGGCGCTGGCAATCGGCGCCTGCTTGTTCACACCGTCCGCTGGAGCGCAAGCTTGGCAGGACTACGTCAGCATGGAGGACCAGTTTGCGACGATGTTTCCCGGCCAGCCGGCGGTCCGTGAGATTCGCTGGGAGTCCGAGTACGGAGCCGAATTCCCGGGGCGCATCCACTCGGTCGAGCTCGGAGATCGCTACTATGCCGTCACCGTCGTCGACTACAGCGACGCCGAGGCCATTCATTGGGCGCGCGCCAACACGACGGAAGCGGACTCCCCGACAAACTACAACTACTGGCGGATCGACAAAATCGCCTCAGTCGCCTACGCGGCGACCCGCTTTCGTCAGCGGGGCGGCAGCGTGACTTTCGATGCCTGGCATCACATCGATCGAGTCCCTGGGCATCAGCTGCAAATCACGAATCCGGACGACTCGAGGACCTACGCTGGGATGTATCTCCATGAGGATCGCCTCTACATCATCGAGGCAACCGTGGCGAAGGGAACGCCGCCGCCAGGCATGTTCCAACAGGGCCTGAGGTTCATCGACGAACAGGGCCGCCGAATTCGATACAGCTGGGGCGAGAACGACGAGCTGATCCGAGAAACCCGAGAAACGATAACAAGCGAGTAACCAGTATGCGTAAGTTTGGAATATGGACGAGCGTCGTCGGCGTGTGGCTTGCGATTGGGCTGAGCGCCGCGAATTCACAGCCGACGCCGAGCCGAGTCAGCCCTCGCAACGATCTATCGACGATGGCCCGCGAGCCGTTTCAGATCTTCGATAATTTCTATTTCGTCGGCCAGGGCGAGGTCGCGAGTTACGTGATAACGACCGACGAAGGCCACATCCTCATCGACACGATGTGGGATCTGCCGGGCTACCTCGAATATCTACTCAACAATATCCGCAAGGTCGGGCTGCGCCCACGGGACATAAGATATGTGCTGATTCTGCAGGGACACCGCGACCATTACAGAGGAGCCCCCGCGCTCAACGACGTCCTCGACGTGCAATGGGGCGCTAACGAGGCAGACTGGGAACTCATCGAGCGAGACCTCGGCGACTGGACGCCGCCTAGAGACATCGTGATCGAAGAAGGCGATACGCTCTCACTCGGTGATCTTACGATCGAGTTCGAGATTACGCCTGGGCACACCGCGGGCACGACATCGATGAAGTTTCCCGTGTTCGACAATGGCACGCGCTACAACGCCTACTTTCATGGCGGCACGGCATTACGGCTCGACGACCCCGACATCATTCGGGAATTTATTGCCGACTGCGAACGCATCAAGCGGATGGCGGGGTCGGAAATCGACGTGCAGATCGTCAACCATTACGACATTACTCCGTACGGTGCACCTGATTTGTTCGAGCGCGCTGAGCTACTACAGGAACGGCAGCGCGGCGAACCTCACCCGTGGGTTCGACCCGGTGAGATCGTCCGGCTCATGGATGAGCTCATTGCAGACGCGCGCGACCGCTTGGCGCGAGCAGAGCAGAACTAGCCGCGCCTGGCGCGCCCGACCATTTCGTTACAGGGACTGGGCCGTGCTATCGGCCCTACTCTGCTGTCACCGTCAACAATGGGGATGGTGGACGTGAACCTTGCGAACGACGGCGAAGTTCGCCCAGTGCGCTCCAGCCAGCAGCAGGCTGCCTAAAAGGCTGACGATCATCTCGACCGAGAATGGCCACTGACCGTGACCGTAGATCGACGCATACGCGATGATGGCCATACCGAGCACACCGGCCGCGGCGATTCGGGCGCGATGGTGCTCGCGAAATCCCATGATCAGACCCACGACGCTGACCGGCACGACGAGCCACAGAATCGCTGCATGAAAATGCGACTCGCCACCCAAGCCCAGCACTGCAATCGGCAGAATAGCCACGGCGAGCGGCACGGCTAAGCAGTGCACGATGCAAATCGCGGACAGCGAAATTGCGATCCGATCCAACAGACGAGATGCGCTCATCGGAGATGCTGGGGTAGGCCAAGAACTCGGGCGGGGGAGCATACCTCAGCTTCTCGCCCGAGCGCCAATCCACGATGGCACTGTACCAGCCTTGCGGTTACCATCGTCGCCCGGCCTGTCGGGCGATAGGAGCGAACTCATGGACCTTGGCGGAAAGACCATCGTCGTTACCGGCGCTGCGCGCGGCCTCGGCGCAGCCATTGCCCGCGGTCTCGCAGCTCGTGGCGCCCGCCTAGCGCTCCTCGATCTCACTGAGGACAGCCTGGCGCAAACGCTCGATGCCTGTACCGCCGTGAAAGCCGAGGCGCGCGCCTATGCGGCGAACGTCGCTGAGGAGGCGCAGGTCGAACAAGCCTTCTCGGCAATCAACGGGCACTTCGGCAGTGTCGCTGCGCTCATCAACAACGCCGGCATTCTCCGCGACGGGCTCCTCGTCAAGACGAAAGACGGTGAGATCAGCTCCCGGCTGAGCCTCGATGACTGGCGCGCCGTCATCGACGTCAATCTGACGGGCGTGTTTCTCTGCGGCCGCGAGGCAGCGACCCAGATGATCGAGGGCGGCGCGGGGGGCTGCATTGTGAACGTGTCGAGTATTTCCAGAGCCGGCAACTTCGGTCAGAGCAATTACTCGGCGGCCAAGGCCGGCGTGGCGGCACTCACGACCGTGTGGGCCAAGGAGCTTGCCCGCCACGACATCCGCGTCAACGCGATCGCTCCGGGTTTCGTAAAAACCGAGATGGTTGCGGGCATGCGGCCCGAGGTGCTGGAGCGCATGGCTGCAGATATTCCAGTAGGTCGCCTGTGCACACCCGAGGAAATCGCCCATGCCTGCCTCTACCTGCTCGAAAACGACTATATGAATGGCCGCGTGCTCGAGATTGACGGCGGCCTCAGGCTCTGAGGAGCTGAAAAAGAAAAGACCGCGTACCGATTCCGGTACGCGGCCGAAGCCCTACAAAGGGAGAGAGAGACTGCTAATCTGATTTGTGTGCGAACTCGGGGTAGGCCTCGAGGCCGCACTCGCCGATATCCACACCTTCGTACTCTTCTTGCTCGGAGACCCGGATTCCGACAACCGCCTTCACGATTAACCAGACGATGAAACTCGTCACGAATACCCAGGCAAAGATCGTCACGATACCGAGCAGCTGAGCGCCGATCGAGGCATCAGGATTCGTCAGGCACACGGCCAGCAGGCCCCATATTCCGACAACGCCGTGAACCGAGATCGCACCGACCGGATCGTCAATCCTGAATACGCGATCCATCATCACGATCGAAGGAACGACGAGCAGGCCGCCGACACCACCGATGAGCGTCGCGACGATTGGGGTCGGCGTCAGCGGCTCAGCCGTAATCGCCACGAGACCCGCGAGTGCGCCGTTGAGCGCCATCGTAAGGTCGGCCTTGCCGAACCACGCCTGGGAGACGAGCAGCGCTACCACAAGGCCGCCCGCTGCCGCCATATTGGTGTTGACGATGACGAGCGAGACAGCATTCGCCTCCTCGACGTTGGAGATCATGAGCTCCGAACCGCCGTTGAAGCCGAACCAGCCGAGCCACAGAATCAGTGTGCCCAGAGCCGATAGCGGCAGATTGGCGCCGGGAATGGCTTTGACCTCACCACCTGGACCGTATTTGCCCTTACGCGCGCCGAGCAGGATGACGCCTGCAAGCGCAGCCGACGCACCACACATGTGCACGACGCCCGAGCCCGCAAAATCCAGGAAGCCTGCCGCTTCGAGGAAACCGCCGCCCCATTTCCAGGAGCCCTGGATGGGATAGATGAAGCCGGTGAGAACAATCGCAAAGAGAAAGAAAGCCCAAAGCTTCATGCGCTCAGCGACGGCGCCAGAAACAATCGACATTGCCGTAGCCACGAACACGACCTGAAAGAAGAAATCCGACAGGTTCGAGTAATACGGCGCACCGTCACCGCCCGCGAGCACGGCGGCAGTCTCGTTATCTGCCCTACCGAGTGTATCGAAGTTACCCAGTATGTCGTTAATCGACCAGGCGTCACCTGGGTACATGAGGTTGTAACCGACAACCATGTACATGATGCAGGCGATCGAGTACAGCCCGACATTCTTGGTCAGGATCTCTGCCGTGTTTTTCGACCGCACGAGACCAGCCTCGAGCATCGTAAATCCCGCGGCCATCCACATGACCAACGCGCCCATCACGAGGAAGTAGAACGTGTCGAGTGCGTAGCTGAGTTCTGCAATATCCATTTTTACACTCCTCCCGGCCCTATAGCGCCTGGTCGCCGGACTCGCCCGTGCGAATTCGTATCGCCTGAGAGAGATCCGTGACGAAGACCTTGCCGTCGCCAATAGAGCCAGTTACGGCAGAGCCCGTGATGGCCTCGATTGCCGCGTCTAGCAGATCGTCGGAAACAGCCGCCTCGATCTTGGTCTCAGGCACAAAGTCGACTGAATATTCCGCTCCGCGATAGAGCTCCGTATGGCCCTTTTGGCGGCCGAAGCCCTTGACTTCGGTTACCGTCAAACCCTGCACGCCGGCCTCGGCAAGCGCCTGGCGGACGTCCTCGAGCTTGAAGGGCTTAATCACCGCTGTTATGAGTTTCATGTTGGCTGCCCTCCTGGGTGCGCATCCCTGTTAGTTGCCGATGTCAAAGTAGTCACCCATGGCACCAACATTGCCCGACGGCTGTGCCATCGATACCGCTGGTGTGAGTCCGAGTGCACCAAAGATCAGTGCGTGGCGAAATTGCATGACCGTTTTCCTCCTGAAAGATGGTTTGTCCATTCCACGCACGCCTAGTGCACCATCCGTGCCAGGTTACGATTCATTTATAAATCAGAGAGTTACTTGGAGCTGCCGGTCGTAGCCGTAGGGCATATCGCACACTCCTGGTGCATCGGTTGCACCGTCATGGAGCAGTAAGCCTGCTCGAACGAGCGGAGGACGGAAACTCGGGAGGACTGCTCGCGTGCCGAGAGGCAGCGGCTCAGCCGTCTGAGAACTTCGGCAGGCGTTTCTCGATGAAGGCCGCGATGCCCTCCGCACAGTCTTGCGACTCTACGAGCGGCCCCTGCAGCTCGGCCTCCATGATAAGCGCCTGCGCATAGGTGCTGCTCAGCGCCGAGCGCATGGCTTGCTTGGATGCGGCGAGCGCTAGCGCCGGGCGTTGTGCGAGCGTCTCCGCCCACGCCAGCGCTTCGAGAACAGCATGACCGTCAGCGACGATGCGATTGACGAGACCGAGGTCCAAGCACCGCGTCGCATCGAGCTTGCGTGACTCGGCGATGAACTCGAACGCATGTCCGTATCCCAGCATTCGCGGCAGCAACCAGCTCAAGCCACCATCGGGAAGCAGGCCGATGTCGTTGAAAGGCGCCTGCAGATAAGCGCTCTCGGCCATGACACGCAGATCGCAAATCAGCGCATAGGCAAGGCCGATCCCGACGGCCGGTCCGTCGAGGGCGGCGATGACGGGCTTGGGCATATCGGCGATGGCGGTCAACGCGGGGCCGTACTCCTCGAGCAGCTGCGAGTGCGCCTGCGCAGCCGTCGGTGCACCCGCCTTGAGGTCTGCCCCAGCGCTGAACAGCCTGCCCTCGCCCGTCAGCACAACCACGCGCACGCTGGTGTCATCGCCGACGGCTTGAAGCGTATCGCGCAGCGCGCTGCGCATACCGGCATCGAAGGCATTGAGGACATCGGGCCGGTTGAGCTTGACCAGTGCCGTGGTGCCGACTCGATCTGTTATGACGCTTCCGGTGCCGGTCATGCTGCCTCTGAGCGCGCTAGAAGTCCGACGGCGCTACCTCTAGGCTCAGGCCGTCGAGCGCCTCGGTCACGAGAATCTGACAGCTCAGCCGTGAGCCCTCGGGATCGAAAGACCCGCTGTTCTCCAACAACATCGTCTCCTCAGCACTGCGGCTCGGCAGTCGCTCTCTCCAGTCGGGTGCAATGAAGACGTGGCAGGTCGCACAAGAGCATAAGCCGCCGCAGATAGCGTCGACGCTCGCATCGAGGTCACGGATATTTTCCATGATTGAGATCCCGCTCTGTGCGTCGACGCGCATCTCGGTCCC
Organism: Gammaproteobacteria bacterium; assembly: GCA_029864465.1. GTDB lineage: Bacteria > Pseudomonadota > Gammaproteobacteria > Steroidobacterales > Rariloculaceae > JAHEEM01. The sequence continues at coordinate 15,288 of JAOTTJ010000018.1, forward strand.
TTGGCGATTCTTGACGACAAGCGTCGGCATCCGTGCAGCTCCCGATCGGACGATCGAGCTGGACTATACCAGAACGGCTCGCCCGCTCCGGTGCGTTCGATGAACCTCAGCTGCTACTGTTGTAAGGGTCAAAGCCCGAGCCGCCGCTGTCCGGGATTTCCCAGTCTGGGCTTGCCTCTTCCTGAGGCATGGTACGACGCTTGGGCTCGTCTGCGCCGGCAGATCTACGCCGGCCACCCGCAATCGGCGTCCTCTGAGTCACCTCGAGCTCCAGATCGGGGTTATCGACACTTTTGATGAGTATCGACGTGCTATCGTTTGCGTCTTGATCCCACTGCCAGACGGCCTTACCACCGTCAAACTCGACACGCCCCGCAGCATTTTCGTGCTTAATGCTCGAATATTCTTTGTCCGACATGGCACACACGCTGTAATTCCCATGAGAACGCGTTCATTTTATTGGAGAATCTCCCGAAATGCCGTGCGCGTACTCACGTTATCCCAGCGACCGCCAAGGCGGCGCAGCCCTGTACTTACCATAATACGGCTGTACTCCGTCCCGCCCCGGCGGTGTAATAACGCCACCTCATACCCGGTCTGAAGCCAGGTGGGTCAAGCTCAGATGAACGGATTACAGCGGGCAGCAGGTTGCCTCGTGCTCTGCTGCAAAGCGCCGCAGCGATCCAAGCGCCGCCTGGCCTCAGCGCTCGGCGACGGGGCAGCCACCGCCGCTGAGCACCTCCTGGCTTGCGCACTCGAAGACCTCGTGGCATGGCCCGGCGAGGCCGTGATCGCGCCCGCCTCGGACCAGGATGCTGAATGGTTCCACGCAGGATTGGGCAGACGCTTCGAAACGTTCGTGCAGCGCGGTAGCTCGCTCGGGGCGCGAATCAATCATGTCGACGCTGTGCTCAGATCCTGCGGCCGCGAGCGGCTGATCTACATCGGTGCCGACTGCCCTGCGCTCGATCCTGCCTATCTTGCGAGCGCCGATAGGGCACTCGACGACAACGATGCCGTTATAGGACCAGCCACTGACGGCGGGGTCGTGCTCATGGGCGCGCGCCGACCGTGGCCAGACATCGGCGACCTCGCGTGGAGCACCCCTCAATTACGCGAGGATCTGTGCGCTCGTCTGCGCATGCAAGGCTGGTTGATTGCCAATCTCGAGACGCTGGCCGATGTCGACACGATCGAGGATCTCACGGCAGCGAGCGATGGCCTCGTCAGCGACGAGCGTTGCGCACGCCGGGCGCTCGTCGACTGGCTGCGCTCCAGCGAGCTGCTCGAGGCGGCGATCTCGTGAAGCGAGGCTATACGCTCGCGCTGCTCGGGCTGGCGCTTGGCGCAGTCCTACTCGCACTCAGATGGTTGCCGCTGACCGAATGGCTCGGACTCGCCATTGTGTGGATCGAGGGCCACCGGACGTTCGCCTGGATCGTGTTTATCTTCACGTACACGTTCGCGACAGTGCTGCTGATGCCGGCATTTCTGCTGACGCTTGCCGCCGGCTTCGTGTTTGGCTTGCCCTTCGGTGTCGCGCTCGTTTCTGCCGGAAGCACGTTCGGTGCCTGCAGCGCTTTTCTCATTGGCCGTTACTTCGCCCGCGGCTGGGTAGAGAAGCGCATAGAAAATCATTCGGGATTCCGGGCGCTGGATCTAGCTACGCGCCACGAGGGCTTCGTGATCGTGTTTCTCGTCCGGCTGTCGCCCGTGTTTCCGTTCAACTTGATCAACTACGCTCTGTCACTGACGGCCGTGCGCTTCCGAGACTATGCGCCTGCAACGTGGATCGGCATGCTGCCGGTAACGGTTCTTTACGTCTATATCGGCTCGGTGGCCAGCGACCTCGGTCAGCTCCTGAGCGGCGAGCTCGACACGGGCTGGGCCGGACGCATAGCGCTGTTCGTCGGCTTGGCTGCAACGGCGGTGCTTACCGTGTTTATCACGCGCAAAGCGACACAGGCCCTCGGCCGGCACCTCGAGCGCGAGCTGCACGAGGAAGCCGAGGCACCATGACCGACCCGAACGCAGTGAGCAGCTATCCGGGCCAAGCTCATGATGCGCGCTGGCGATCGCTCGTCTTTCCCGCGGATCACGTCAACCCCCGAGCGCAACCGCGGTACCACTTGGTCGTTATCGGCGCCGGGCCAGCCGGCCTGGTATGCGCGATCGGCGCTGCCGGACTCGGTGCGCGCGTTGCGCTCGTCGAGCGTCAGGCCATGGGTGGTGACTGCCTCAACGTAGGCTGCGTCCCGTCGAAAGCGTTGCTCGAGTATACGAATCGCCATTCGAGCGACGGAAGCTTCGAGGCCGCATTCGCCTGGATGCGAGAGGTACGCGCGGGAATTGCCGCTCACGACTCAGTTAAGCGGTACACAGAACACGGCATCGATGTGTTTCTTGGCGAGGCGCGATTTATCGACGGCTCGACGGTCGAGGTCGACAACCAGAGGCTCGCGGCTCGGCGAATCGTCATTGCGACCGGCGCGCGAGCTGCCGTACCGGGCATCCCAGGCCTCGACGAAGCCGAACCGCTCACCAACGAAACGGTTTTCGATCTGAAGCAGGCCCCAAAGAGCGTCGCCATCGTTGGCGCTGGGCCGATCGGCTGTGAGCTCGGACAGGCGCTGGCGCGGCTAAACGTCGCGGTTCACTTGTTCGACGTCGCCGATCGCGTACTCCCGGGCGAAGAAGCCGATGCTGGCGCCGCCGTCTCTAAATCACTGCTTTCGAGCGGTGTAACGCTGCATCTCGGAGCCAATGTCGCGCGCATCGAGCGAGCTGGAGACAGCACCCGGATCGTCTACGACGACACCGAGTTGCACGTCGATCGCGCGCTCGTCGCTGCCGGCAGACGGGCGAACACAGAGAACCTGAATCTTGGCGCCGCGGGTGTGGAGCTGACCGAAAAAGGGCTTATCGAGGTCGATGAACGCTTGCGAACGACCAACTCGAGAATCTACGCGGCCGGCGACGTCTGCTCCCAGCTCCAGTTCACCCATCACGCTGATGCACACGCGCGTATCGTGATTCAGAATGCCTTGTTCGCGCCCACAGCGCGCACGAGCCGACTCGTGATTCCGCACTGCACGTACACGAACCCCGAGCTTGCCCAGGTCGGCCGCTCCGCTGCCGAGCTCGAACGAAACGGCGGCCGCTTCGACCGGTACGTGGTTCGGTTCGGAGATCTCGATCGCGGGCGCGCGGCCGGAGACGAGGATAGCTACGCAGCGCTGCTGGTCGAGCCGAAGCGCGGCGACATTCTCGGCGCGACCATCGTCGCAGAAAATGCCGGTGAGCTAATCGTGCCGATCTGCCTCGCGATCAGCAATGGCTTGCGACTCGGCGACATCGGCAAGGCCGTATATCCCTATCCGACGCGCTCGGAATACCTGCGCCGACTCTCTGACGAATACAATCGGACGCGCTTGACGCCTACGATCAAACGACTCATGCAGGCTTGGCTGCGGCTGATCGGCTAATGAAGACGAAGGACGTCGCGATCATCATCCCCGTTCTCGACGATGCGCGATCGTTGCATGAGTTGCTGGACGAGCTTCGCAGCTGGGAGACACAGCCGACGGAAATTATCGTCGCCGCAGGCGCCGACGACACCGACGTGGCTGATTTGTCTCATGAGTATCGTTGCCGTCACATCCTTTCCGAAGCGTGCCGAGGCAAACAGCTCGACGATGCGGCGCGCGCGGCGTCGGCCGACACGCTCTGGTTTGTACATGCTGATGCCGTACCCGCCAAGACCAGCTTGACTGAGATCGACACGGCCCGCGCGCACGCGACCGATGCCGGCTACTTCCGGTTTGCATTTACCGGCCCGCGCACGTGGCAAAAGGCCCTCATCGAGCGCCTCGTGAACCTACGGACACGCCTCGGGGGCATGCCTTACGGCGATCAAGGTTTATGGGTCCGCCGCGAGCTCTATATCGAATGTGACGGCTTTGCGCATGAGCCATTATTCGAGGAGGTCAGGTTGATCAAGCGGCTCAGATCACGGGGCCGCGTCCGAGCGCTGAGCACAGCAATCGGTGTTGCTCCGCGGCGCTGGGAACGAGAAGGTTGGTGGTATCGCTCGGTCATGAATCGTCTGCTCGCGCTAGGCCATGCCCTTGGCGTTTCACCCGCGCGTCTCGCTTCACGCTACCAGAGCACGTCGCGGCTGCGGCAAGACCGCCACGCATGAATGCTCACCCCGATACGCTCATGAAGACCGCGGCTGGAGAGCCGCGCGGCTACATCGATCCGCACGCGTTACGCGAACTCTGGTTCCATACTGGGACTGCCTGCAATCTGAGCTGCCCATTTTGCCTGGAGGGCTCCAAGCCCGGTGACGGCCGCCTCGACCGAATCACGCTGAAGGACGCACGTCCACTCATCGACGAAGGCGTTGCGATCGGTGTCGAGCAGTTCTCGTTCACGGGGGGAGAGCCGTTTATCGTCAAGGATTTCGTCAACATCCTCGCCTATGCATCGACCCACAAGCCGTGCCTCGTTCTGACCAACGGCACCGATCCCGTGCTCAAACGGCTGCATCAGATCGAGACGCTCGCCGGACAGCCTCACCCGGTCGCTTTCCGCATTAGCATCGACTACCCCGACGCGGCGCGCCACGACACCGGACGTGGCGCCGGCAGTTTCGAAAAATCATGGCAAGGGCTCCAGGAACTCGCAGCACGTGGTTTCAAGGTGTCCGTGGCGCGACAAATGGACAAAGACGAAGACACGCGGGCGGTCGACGATCGATTTCGCGCACTATTCGTCAAATATGATCTGCCGGCCGACCTGACGATTGTTGCGTTTCCCGATTTCCTGACGCCCGGCGCTCACGCCGATGTGCCGCAGATCACCGAAAACTGCATGACGCGCTATCACACCAAAGAAACTCGGCAGGCATTCATGTGCGCGTTCTCGAAAATGATCATCAAAAAGGCCGGGCGGATGCGCGTTTACGCATGCACGCTTGTCGACGACGATGAGAGCTACGATCTCGGTGGGACGCTCGCTGAGAGCCAGAACAAGCGCATTATGCTGCATCACCACCGCTGCTACAGCTGCTTCGCGTTCGGCTCATCCTGTAGCGAAATCATTACCTAACAACGCTGCATCGTCACGGCAGCCGGAAACCCCTGTTCGCTCGGCATCGTGTCGTGAGCAGCACGAAGGGCATCCCTTGACGCACTGTCTAGCGGTGTGTATCTAGAACGAAATAACTGGGCCGTATAGAAAAGGCCCCTCGCGCAAGGCCGTCTGCGTGAACATGCCATAGAGGAACATAGAGATGTCTAGATCGCACTTGAAGAGTTCGTGGGCCGTATTCGTGCTTGTGATGTTCTCCGCGACTGCCGTAGTCGTCCACGCACAATCTACATCGACGCCTGCCTTCGACGTAATCATTCACGGCGGACGCATCGTCGACGGCACAGGAAACCCATGGTTCGCGGGTGATGTTGCAATTCGCGGCGATCGCATCGTCCGCGTCGGGACGTTTCAGGAGAGGTCGGCACGACGCGTGATCGACGCGACGGGGCTCGTCGTCGCCCCGGGCTTCATCGATCTGCACGGCCATTCGACAAATGCGCTTCTGACGGACGGCAACGGCGAAAGCAAGCTGCGCCAGGGCGTGACGCTCGAAGTCGTCGGTGAAGGCGAATCGCCAGCGCCTGCGAATGACCCGGCCGAGGGCCGTTCATGGGAGACGTTCACCGAGTACTTCGCCGACCTCATGCGTGACGGCATCTCGATGAACCTGATTGCCCACGTCTCCTACAACCAGATCCGCCGCAACGTCATGGGCTACAAGGAAGGACCAGCATCACCAGCAGAGCTGGAACGCATGCGTGAAGTGACGGTACGGTCGATGGAGGAAGGCGCCTGGGGCATGACGAGCGAGTTTCCTAGCGGTGGCCCGGAACATATCGAAGAAGTCATCGAACTCGCCAAGGTTGCCGCGACATACGGCGGAAACTTCACCTCGCATTCGGGCAGCGAGGGCTTCGAGCAGGCAGCCGAGCTCGATGCCATTTTTCGGATTGCCGAGGAAGCACAGATTCCTGTGCATACATTCCATCTCAAGGTTCGATCTCGGGATAACTGGGGGACGATGCGCAGATTCCTGGACCAGATCGAGGCGGCCCGTGCGCGCGGCCTCGACGTCACGTCGAATCAGTACCCGTACACCGCGATGAACCATGGCTGGGCCGAGTTCTTTCCGCTCTGGGCCAGGGAGGGCGGGCCCGAAGCTTTTGCTCAACGCCTGAACGACCCCGCCACACGCGAGCGCATCAAGGCTGACCCGGATTTTCAAACATGGTCGCAGGAACATGGTGGTTGGGACGGCATCGTTCTGGGCTATGCCGCGCACACGCAACGACCGGACTACGAAGGCATGACGATTAGGCAGATCTCCACGCTCAGAGGCGATGCCGATCCTGCGGATACGTGTCTCGCGCTCATGGCGGAGGAGAATGGCCGCATTCGTGGATTGTTCCACACGATGTCGGAGGAGGACGTGCGCCTGGTCATGCGCCAGCCGTGGGTCGCCGTGGCCAGCGACGGTCAGGCAATCAACATGGACAACTACCCGGGGCTGCCGCATCCACGCTACTACGGCACGAACGCCCGCGTGCTCGGCCATTACGTGCGTGAGGAGCGGGTTTTGACCCTTACGGACGCCGTGCGAAAAATGACGTCGTTGCCCGCACAAATTCTCGGGCTCTCCGACCGCGGCCAAATCCGCGAGGGATTTATTGCCGATATCGCGATCTTCGATCCGCAGACCGTTCGCGCAACGAACTCGTTCGAAAATCCGCGCTCCTACGCCGAGGGCATCCACTATACGATCGTCAACGGTGTAGCGGTCATCGACGACGGTAAGCACACCGGAGCGCGGCCGGGACGCGCACTGAAGGGCCCGGGCGCACAGCAACAGCCGTAGGCTAGGCGATATTAGCTACCAGGCGAGGCCCGCTTGCGGTGTCAGAAGGTCGCTAGCCCGTTGAACGGCCCGGCCGTGCCGCCTGGGACCTTCGTGATCTGCCACGAAACCATGAACGCCCAGCGGTCACGCTGCGCGG
>JAOTTJ010000222.1 GCA_029864465.1 Gammaproteobacteria bacterium
AAGCTACTGAAGCACTACCCCGAACAGACGACGGCACTGAGCCTCTTGCCGCTCGCAATGCGCATGGCCGGCCCGCGTGAAGCGCTCTGGCATGCGCTCATTCGAAAGAACTACGGTTGCACGCATTTTATCGTTGGCCGTGACCATGCGGGCCCCGGAGCGGATAGCAATGGCGAGCCGTTCTACGGTCCGTATGAGGCGCAGGAGCTCCTGCAGGAATATGCGGACGAGCTCGACATTACGATCGTGCCGTTTCGAAATATGGTCTACGTCGAGGACCGCGCAGAGTACATGCCGCAGGACGAGGTCGGCGAAACCGCCAGAACGTTGGAGCTCTCTGATACGGAGTTGCGTCGGCGTTTGCACGCAGGTATCGACGTCCCGGAGTGGTTTTCGTTTCCCGACGTCATCGCCGAGTTACGCAAGACTCATCCACCGCGCCATCGCCAGGGGTTCACGGTGTTCTTCACGGGTCTATCCGGTTCTGGCAAGTCAACGATCGCCAACGCGCTTATGGTCAAGCTCATGGAGCTCGGTGGCCGGCAGGTCACGCTCCTCGATGGCGACGTCATACGCAAAAATCTTTCCAGCGAGCTCGGTTTTTCCAAGGAACACCGTGACCTGAACATCCTGCGCATTGGCTACGTGGCCAGCGAGATCACGAAGAACGGCGGCATTGCGATCTGCGCACCGATCGCGCCGTACACAGCGACTCGTCGCGCTGTTCGCGAGATGATCGAGCCGCTCGGGGGATTTGTCGAAACGCATATCGCAACGCCTATCGAGATCTGCGAAAGTCGTGATCGCAAAGGACTGTATGCAAAGGCCCGAGCCGGCATCATCAAGGGCTTCACAGGTATCGACGATCCCTACGAGGCACCCGTCGATCCAGAGATGCGTATCGACACGACGGAGTTGAGCCCGGATCTGGCGGCGCACCGGATCATTATCAAGCTCGAAAGCCTGGGTTATATTCGCTGAGCGTCACCTGGACCGGTGAGGCTTCATGACTGCTGGGATACGAGTGGTCGAGCCAGGAGATCGCGCGGTCCGTTTGACTGAGCTTCCGGGCTAGGCCATATAGCTCGAGAAGAAATGATTCAGCATCCGGTCGTTAGGATCGAGCTTACGCCGGGTATTGCGGAAGACCTTGAGGCGTCTGCCGTAGCAGTTTATTGCGTGGTCGCTCGTGGCGCCTTGTGTCTGATTGAAGAACGGCACGCCGTTGTTGGTGCGCGCAAACTCGGCGAGGTCGACGATGAAGTCGTCCCAGCCATCCTTTTCGGTTGTCATCGAGCTGATCGTGAACATGGGCTCGTTGAACGCCGGCGCTAGCAGGGCACTGCGGTCCTGATTGAGGCGGAACACGACTGCCGGCATATCGCAGCGAAAGCCCGTTCGCTCGTAATGTTCGATGCACAGCGCCTGATACGCGCAGGCGATCCTGCCGAAATCCTGAGCAGGGAATGCCCATGTGCAATATGAGAAACCCTGTTTACTGCCCGGGTTCTTGAAGCGTCCCGTCTGTTCGAGGGAATTGCTTCCTGTGCTCACGAACGACCGGCTGACGAGAGATTGCGTTGCCCCGCTCAGTGTGTCGGAAAGCGGATAGCGCATGCGGCGGATCGGTACGACCTTGGCTAGCGATCGTAACGCAGTCGGCAGCGCCGAGTAGCAGGCCCAGTCCTTCAGTTGCCACGCGAATTTTCGGCCCGGTGCCTCTTCGGTTGTCGGGCGTCTAAGCTCCAGAAACACGCGATCTTTGAAGGGCATTAAATACAGCTTTGTGCTCGAGCTTGCGAACGTGAGCCGCGAGGCGAGTTTGGCGAAATCTCCGAAACCAACGCGGGCAAACTGCACGGTGAATGTTTGGATCGGGCGTACTTTGAGGCTGATCTCGTAGACGATACCCAGCAAGCCGTAGCTCAGGCGAATGAGCCCGAGCAGACTTCTGTCCCCTACCTTAGCGGAGAATCGATTGCCTTCCGGGCTGACGACCTTCAGGCCAGTCACATGTGCGGCGAACTGACTCGGGCATCCGCCCATGGCGGCCTCGAGGCTCGCCGCGCAGACCGCGCCACCGACGCTTCTGTTCGCGAGATCGAAGCCACCGTGTAGCTCCAGCCCATCGGCCTCCAGGATTTCAGCGAGTTCCCGAATTGCGATGCCCGGCTGTACCGTGACGGTTGAGTCGTCCAATCGCAGCACGCGATCCATTTTCGATAGATCGACTAGCGTGCCACCCGGTGCGCTCAGGCAGCGCGTCGTGGAGCTACCGAATCCCATCGGCCTGACCGGCGCTGGGAACGGTCGAGGGTTACGAAGTATTGCCGCGATCTCGCTCGGCGAGGATGGCTGCATGATCTGTGCGGGGGCCGCACCATTGGAAGTCTGCGAGAATCTAAGGGCTCTTGCGGCCTGCATAGTCAGCTGCGCTCCGTCGTCCGAATGCCACTGGTAGGAGACTCACAGGAGGGTGCAGGATTCGCAGGCGTGGGCCTAGAACGCTGGCAACCCCGCTGTCATAGAACTCGCAGTCCCTAAGACCGGTGGTTTTGTGTCGCCGACTTTCGTCGGGTTTACCAAGATCAGCGCGCCGAATATGGATCACTTTCTCATTCGCTGCAAGGACCTCATTGTGGCTTCTGAGAATTGCAGGCTGCAGGTATCATTTATGTCAAACCCCGTTGGCGAGTTTGCGATGTGCATCGAGCGCGACGACGCTGGTCTCGCTCGCCGATAAGACGCTTTCCGCAGCGCTTGGGTCTGGGAGACGGAAGGCGTACAGTTCGCTTCGTACGGCACGGAGGAAAGACGATCGAAGCACAGGGAAAACCGAATATCGGCACGGCAGCTGTCATCTCCGCGGCGGCCGTCGTCGTCTTGATCTATGGAATGCAGGCCGCCCAGCGCATTCTCGTGCCATTCCTCGTAGCCGTCTTTCTCGCGGTCATCTGTACGCCGCTGCTGCACGGGATGCGGCGACTGAGAATTCCGGCCGGTATCGCTGTATTCGTAATCGTGGCGGGGATCATCGGCATACTGGCGCTCGCGGGCGCCTTCGTCGGCGGATCGATAGCCGAGTTTACGGCGCGCCTGCCGTTTTATGAGCAACAGCTCGACATAAAACTCGCCGATCTTGCCGGCAGATTCGATACGCAGTTCAGTGTCAGTGAGCTGCTCGACCAAATTCAGCCGGCATCACCCATGGGTCTTGTGGCGAATTTGTTCACCGGGTTGCAGTCACTGTTCGCGAATTTTTTCCTGATCATCTTTACCGTGATTTTCTTGCTGCTCGAGGCGTCGACCATGCCCCGCAAGCTGCAGCTCGTTCTCGCGGGCTCACATGCGGATCCGGATTACTTCAAGCGTTTCACGCACAGCGTACAGCGGTATCTGGGCATCAAAACGCTGATCAGCTTGGTCACCGGGATCCTTGCCTGGACGCTCACGTCGATCATCGGCCTGGATTTTCCGTTGCTCTGGGGCTTGCTCGCGTTCTTGTTCAATTACGTGCCGACGATTGGTTCGCTGATCGCCTCGATCCCGCCCATTGTGCTCGCGTTGGTGCAGTTCGGACTGGCGCAGGCTGCGATCATTGGCGTTGGCTATCTGGCGCTCAACGTGACGATCGGTGGCCTCATCGAGCCACGCGTCATGGGCCGCGGCCTGGGCCTGTCGACGCTCGTCGTGTTTCTGTCTCTCGTCTTTTGGGGCTGGGTATTCGGACCGATCGGCATGCTGTTGTCCGTGCCGCTCACGATGACGGCGAAGATCGCGCTGGAGTCAGGTGAGCGTACGGCGCCGCTCGCAATCCTCATGGGCTCCGGTGAGGAACCTGTGCTACCGCGCAGTGCAGGCGCGTCCGGCGATCCGCGCAGACATCACTCGTAGCGCAGCGCTTCGATTGGATCGAGCCTCGACGCACGGTGCGCCGGCCAACTGCCGAAGAACAGGCCGACGCCGATACTGAACGCAAAGGCCATAACGACCGACTCAGGTGCAATGAACGTCTGCCATCCGGCATAGCTCGACAACGCATGCGCGAGGCTCACACCGGTCGCGATTCCCAGCAGGCCCCCGAATAGACAGAGCGCCACGGATTCGACGAGGAATTGCAGCAGGATATTCATGCGCGTCGCCCCAAGGGCCATGCGAATCCCGATCTCGCGGGTCCGCTCGGTGACGCTGACGAGCATGATGTTCATGATGCCGATACCGCCGACGATCAGGCTGACGCCGGCGATGCTCGCCAGGAGCATTGTGAAAGTCTGCTGCGCTTCTTGTTGCGTGGCGAGAAACTGCCGCCGATCAACGATGGCGAAGTCGTTTGGGCCGCCCGGCTGAATCTTGTGCTCCGTTCGCATGACACGTTCGATGTCGACCATAGCCCGCTCCAGCGGGACGCCCTCGGCAATGCGCAGGCTGATGTTATCGAGCTCACCGCGCCCCAGGACGCGTGCTTCGGCCGTATATAGCGGGATGAAGGTGGACGTGTCGGGGCTGCCGCCGACGGCCTCGCCGACCTCCGCGAGAACGCCGATGACTTCGAACGGCTGCGCGTTGATGAATATCGATTGGCCAAGGAGCGCCTCGGCCGTCGTTTCCAGCCGTTGTGGAATCCCCGCACCGACAACGACTACGCGACGTTTCTGCTGGTCCTCTTCCCGCGTGAAGAATCGTCCGAGTGCCAACGGATAGTGAAACATCTCGTGGTACTGGAAGCTCGTGCCGATGAGGCGTGTATTCGCGTTCGTGTTGCCGAGTTTAATCTGTGCGCGATTGCGGATTTCCGGGACGACCGTTTCGATATAGCGCGAGTCCTGCTCGAGCGGGTCGAGATCATCGATGAGCAGCGTGAGCTGATCGCGCGCGACACCTTGGGCAAAGTAGCGGGAGGCCGTCAGCGTCAGGATGTTCGCGCCGAGCGCCGAGATCTGATCGTCGATGCGCTTCTGCGCGCCGGCACCGGCGGCGAGCATCGTAATGACGGCAGCGACGCCGATGATAATGCCCAACATTGTCAAAATACCGCGAAACAGGTTCGCAAGTATCGACTGGAAGGCGACGCGGATGATCTCTCCCAAGAGCATGTTCTGCGGCCACTCGCTCGTGAGCTTGGTCCGCTCGAGTATAGCGGACTACGGGGCTCGCGCCCTGGCCGATTTTCTCGAAATACTGCCGAGGCTGCGGTTGTGCCATAGGCAGAGCTCGTATAGATTTCTGAGCTCGGGCAAGGGAATTCATGACGTGTCTTTGCAGGATCAAGTCGAAAAGCTACTGCCGGGCTGGAGACGCTGGTATCCGAGCCTCTTCGAAGCCGCGCGCGACCTTGGCATCATCCGAGCACGCGTGTGCTCGCCGGACAGCCTGCTCTTGAGCAACCGGCATGCGAATATCCGCCGTGACGCTGAGGATGCGCACCGGGAGAAATGGGGTGGGCAGGCACAAGAGCCTGCGACGGCGGGAAAAAGACAGCGCCGTAAGAGGACCGGTTAAACGAGTCGATCATGCAGCGTGCAGCCGTTACAGGCGCCAATCGCGGCATAGGCCTCGAGATCGTCAGGCAGCTCCGGGACCGCGGCGATGAGGTCATCGCCATTTGTCGACAATCCTCCGATGAGC
>JAOTTJ010000223.1 GCA_029864465.1 Gammaproteobacteria bacterium
GTTCGAACGCGTCATGAAGGAATGCGGCGTGACCTCGGTCGCGCAGATCAACAGCTCGTACATCGAGCGTGCCTGAGGAGGCAGACCATGCGATGTAGACAAACGATTACCGCCGCGACGGCTGTGCTCTGCGTGCTCGGTCTCGCGGGGAACCGAGCCGCCGCGCAGGCGCCGCTCGATGCCGAGGCCATCGTCGTTGGAGCGGGCCCGTCGGGTCTCGCTGCGGCCGTCGAGATGGGCCGCGCGGGCGTCAACGTGCTCGTGCTCGACATGAACTCGGTCATGGGCGGACATGCCGTCATGGCTGGCGGCTTTGCGATCGTCGATACGCCGCTGCAGGCACGCCTCGGCCACGAGGATTCGCCCGAGCTCGCGATCTCCGATTGGCTCGAATGGACCGAGGATGGCGATCCGCAATGGACGCGGTTTTATGCCGAGCGCTCGAGTGAGCTCATTTACGACTGGCTCAACGAGATGAACGTGGAGTTCATCCGCGTCGCCGGCGGCTGGGAGAACAGCGTTCCGCGCTTTCACTTCACGCCGCGCGGGGCGGTCGATGTCGTGCGCGCGCTTTTTCGCGAGGCGCTCGCGCTGCCGAACGTGGATTTCGAATGGAACGAGAATGTCGATAGCCTCATCGTCGAAGGCGATCGTGTCGCCGGTGTCGTGGCGCGCAACCTGCGCAGCGGTGCCGAGCGCAGGCTGACGGGCCGGCATGTCGTGCTCGCGACGGGTGGGTTTGCCGGCAATCTCGAGCGCGTGCTCGCGAACTGGCGCACCGATCTTCCGCGCCCTGACCGCTTGCTCATTGGTGCATCGATCCATGCGCGAGGCGAGGGACTCGACCTCGCTCGCGACGCTGGCGCGGCGCTCAAGTGGATGAATCGCCATTACATCTATACGAACGGCATGATCGACCCGCGCGATCCCGAACGCACGCTCGCCATCACGGCTGCCAACGGCGACTCGCTCTGGGTCAATGCCCAGGGGCAGCGCTTCACGAACGAGGATGGCTTCGACAAGAAGATCCTCGTCGATATGCTCGCGCAGGACCCGGACACCTACTGGGCGATATTCGACGACGAATCCCGCGGCGCGTTCTCGATGCGCGGGCGCGAATGGATCAGGAATCTCAGCGACGATCACATGGTGCTCGACGATCCCGACGCGACACTGAAAGCCGACACGCTGACCGCGCTAGCCCGCGCCGCGGGACTGCCGAGCGAGGCCGTGCAGGCCAGCGTCGCACGTTTCAACGAGCTCATCGAGATGGGTCGGGATGCCGACTTCGGCCGATTTGCATCAGCGGCTGACGCGCCGCCGAAGATCGATACGCCGCCTTACTACGCGATTCAGTTTTTTCCGATGCCGCGCAAGAGCATGGGTGGTGTCGCGGTGGACGCGGCGACTCGTGCGCTCGATAGCGCCGGCGAGCCCGTGCCGGGTCTTTATGCCGTCGGCGAGCTCACGGGCAGTGTCGGCATCAACGGCACGCACGGCATGGACGGCATGTTCCTGGGTCCCGCGCTCGTGACCGGGCGCGTGGCCGGCATGTCGATCGCTGCGGCCCACGCGGCGAGCGACGAACAACTCGACATTGCGGCACGCCCGGCCGATCAGCCATTGCCCGATGCCGATACGTGGCGTGCTACGTTAACGGCTGAGACTCTGCGTGCGTTGCTCGCCACGGAACGCGACGGTTACTGGCACTTCCAGATTTCGCATGAGCTCGTCCTCGAACGCGCTTATGACTGCACGATGTGTCATTCGGCGCAGGTGCCGTTCGCGCCGCTCGACAACCGCGAGCACAAGGTTGCGCAGACGGGGGTCTGCGGAAACTGCCACGGGCGTTAAATCAGAACATCAGTTGAGTTAGGAGAGGGAACTAGAGATGCCGAGTCGTAGAGCTTTTTTGGGTGCTGTCGGTATGGCGGCGGGTATGCTCGTGGTCAAGCCGCCGGTTTGGGCGCAGGGCCGCAAGGTTGTCCGAGTCGGGGGTAAGCGCGTCAAGACCGTAGACATCCACGCGCACGCCTCTATCAAGGACGTCGAAGACGTTATTCGGGGTACGCCAGTCGAGAGAACCATCGGCGGTCCGCGCATACTCGAGCCCTGGCGGCTCACGATGATGGATGAATGGGGTATCGACGTCTCGGTCCTCAGCGCGAATCAGTATTGGTGGTATCGCACGGATGACCGCAGTCTCGCGCGCGACATTATCCGCGTGCAGGACGACGGCTTCGCAGACTGGGTTGCTCGGTATCCGGACCGCTTCGTCGCGCTGACGTCACCCGCGCTGCAGTTTCCGGACCTCGCAGCCGAGCAGCTCGACTATGCAGTCAACGAGCTCGGTTTCCGCGGCGCTTCGATTGCCGGGCACGTCAACGGTGAAGCTCCAGTCGGGCCCGAGTACGACGTCTTCTGGTCCAAATGTGAGGAGCTCGACGTGCCGGTGTTCACGCACCCGGCCGGCGCGCGCAACATCGTCACGGAGGAAGGGCTCGAGTTCCCGGGCGACCTCGGCAACACGATTGGTAATCCGCTCGAGACGACATTTCTGCTCACGCGCATGATCTATGAGAACACGTTCGACCGGCACCCGAATCTGAAAATCGTTGGCGCCCACGGCGGCGGCTTTCTGCCGTCGTACGTTGGGCGCACGGAGCAGGCCTGTAACGCCGGCGCGGAGGGCTGCAACAACGAACGGCCCGTGCGCGACTACCTGCGCACACAGATCTTCGCAGACTCGATGGTGTTTTCCGACGAAGGTTTGCGGCATCTCGTCGCCGAGATGGGCGCAAGTCAGGTCGTCTATGGCACCGACATGCCGCTCGGCTGGCCAGACACGATGGATTTGATCATCAACTCCGTGCACTTGAGTGATTGGGAGAAAGAGATGATTCTCGGCGGCAATCTGATCCGCATGTTGCGTATCGATCCGAGCATCTAAGATCGGTTGCCCTACAGACTGACGCGCTGGACCGGAAATTTTCGGTCCAGCGCGCGTTCTTTCTTCGGAGAACATCGATTAGCGTCACGACAGCCGGCGTCATCCCACGCGACACGAAGATCCTGAGCCTCGTCTGCTCGGGGCACTTCTTCA
The DNA here is from genome assembly GCA_029864465.1 of Gammaproteobacteria bacterium. Lineage (GTDB taxonomy): Bacteria > Pseudomonadota > Gammaproteobacteria > Steroidobacterales > Rariloculaceae > JAHEEM01. Next base: position 3,104 of record JAOTTJ010000223.1, read on the forward strand.
GTCATTTCCTGACGCTCGCGCTGCCGCCGTTGATCCCGTTCTGGCGCGACGATTTCGGGCTGAGCTATACCGAGCTCGGCTTCATTTTGACGCTCTATGCCGCCGGCACGGGGATCATGCAGATCCCGATGGGTATTCTCGTCGACCGCATCGGCGCGCTGCCCGTTGTCGTCACGGGGCTCGTGATCCTCTGCAGCGCGATCATCGGCATCGGCCTCGTCGAGGAACCGTCGATGCTGCTCGTGCTCGCTTTGATCGGCGGCGCCGCAAACGGGGTCTTTCACCCGGCCAATTACGTCATCATGGCCAAGGCGATCAAGCCCGCACGGCTCGGGCGCTCGTTCGCGGTGCATACGTTCTCGGGTTATATCGGCAGCGCGTTGGCGCCCGTGACGATCGTCTTCCTTGCGGTTAACTTCGACTGGCGCATCGCGCTCATGGTCACGGCGAGCCTCGGCCTCGTGGCGGCGATTGCCATGGTGCTCGGCCTCGGCGGTTCGCGGAACGATGCCGCGCTCGCACCGCGGCACAAGGCCGCAGCTGGTTCGGCCAAGGAGACCGACGTGGCGATGTCGCTACGGTTCCTGTTTTCCGCGCCCGTGCTCAAGCTCTTCCTGTTTTTCGTGCTGACCTCGGCGACGATGAACGGCATGATGAGCTTTTCCGTCACGACGCTCGTGACATTGTTCGACACGCCGCTCGTCGCGGCGAGCGCCGCGCTGACGGCGTTCCTGTTCGCAAGCTCGTTCGGCATCCTCGCCGGCGGAGTGCTCGCGGACGTCACGAATCGCCACGACGTCGTCGCAGCCTGGGCGTTTGCGCTCACGGCCGTGATCATCGCGCTGGCGGGCTCGGTATCGCTGCCGGCGGCGTTGCTCATTGGGCTCTTTGCGATCGCGGGGCTCTCCCAGGGCGTCATCCGGCCCGCGCGCGACATGATGGTCCACGCGATTGCACCGAAGGGTGCGACGGGGCGGGTCTTCGGCTTCGTGACGACGGGTATTAACGTAGGTGGCGCGCTGACGCCGTTGGCGCTAGGCTGGCTCGTAGATCACGGACTTGCGCAATGGGTGTTCTGGCTCATCGCGTTCGGCATGATCCTCGCACTCGGCACGGTGCTGAGCGCGGGCACGCACGTTCGGCAGGCGGTATAACGCGATGAGTGATACCCCGGGAAAACGCAAGCACTTCCTGCTAGTCGCTATAGCGATGGTTGCCGGGCCGACCGCCGCCCATCACAGCCCGGCCGCGTTCGATCGCGGTTCGATCGTGGACATTCGCGGCGAGGTTACGCGCTATGACTGGAAGAACCCGCACGTCTATATCTTCGTCGAAGGCACGGATGGTTCGGGTCAGCAGGCCGAATGGCTGGTCGAAGCCGACCCGACGCCGCTCATGGCGCGCAGCGGCTGGTCGGCGTCGACGTTGACGCCGGGTGACGCCGTCTCGTTGAGCATGTTTCCGGACAGGGATGCGGGCAAGAGGCACGGGTTGCTGCGGTCGCTGACGACACCCGGCGGCGTCACGTTGGGCATGCGGACCGGGTCAGCGGAGACGCAAGTGGTGGCCAACGACCTCTCCGGCGTTTGGGACGGGTTGCCCAATTTCGCGCCGCCCATCGCGGATCAGGATTTCAGCCCGCCGCGCGTGTATACGCAAGCGGCGCTCGACGCTCGTGCCGCGTACACCGCGGCGCAGTATCCACACGCGGCCTGTGTTGCGTCTGCGATACCGATTTTGAATCAGTTACCGTATCTCTACGAAATCGAGATCCTCGACGATCGCGTGCTCATCAGGAGCGAGTTCTACTCTGTCGAGCGCACGATCTACACGGACGGACGCGATCATCCGGTTAACGGTGAGAGGACGATTCAAGGCCATTCCATCGGCCGCTGGGAGGGGACGACGCTCGTCGTCGATACGCGACTCTTCGCCGACACCCGACTAGCGCACGGGCCCGGCATCCCTTCAGGCGCGCAGAAGCACACGATGGAACGATTCATACTGAGCGCCGACGGAACCGAGCTCGATGTCGAAACCTTCGTCGAAGACCCGGAATTCGTTGCCGAGCCGTATACGGTCTCGGCAACCTGGGTTTACGCGCCCGACCGCCAAATGGCGTCGTTCGGCTGCGATGAGGAGAATGCGAGATCCTTCATCCTGGAGTAGCTGCGCATAGCTGCTGATTCGTCGTCCATCGATAGGGGGCAGTGATCTCAGCGAGGTGAGGTCGTGGTCCCTTAGTCCGAAAGAAGAAAGGCCGCCTGATGGCGGCCCTTGTGTCTCCGCGAACGGAGCGCTGATTCACTCCCGCTTCTTAGCGGTTGCGCGCGTAGCTGCCGACGTCGGCGTAGCCGGTGCCGCTGCAGCCGGTCTCGCCGTAACGCTGCCATTTCTGCACGCGTTGGCCCGTATCGACCTCACCGGAATAGATGTTGCCGTCGGAGTCCACACCGAGGGCGTGGATCCAATGGAACTCACCCACCTGCCGGCCCGAAC
>JAOTTJ010000224.1 GCA_029864465.1 Gammaproteobacteria bacterium
CGCCGAAGGTTATCCGGGCAGGCGCTACTATGGCGGCTGCGAGTACGTCGATATCGCCGAGCAGCTGGCGATCGATCGGGCGAAAGAACTCTTCGGTGCCGACTACGCCAACGTGCAGCCGCACTCGGGCTCGCAGGCCAATGCGGCCGCTTATCTCGCGATGATGGAGCCGGGCGATACGCTGCTCGGCATGAGTCTGTCGCACGGCGGCCACTTGACGCACGGCTCGAAAGTGAATTTCTCGGGCAAGATATTCAACGCCGTTCAATACGGCATCGACGAGGATACCGGCGAAGTCGACTACGAAGCCGTCGCACAGCTCGCGCGCGAGCATCGGCCGAAGGTCATCGTCGCCGGGTTCTCGGCTTATTCCCGGCAGATGGACTGGTCGCGATTCCGGGCCGCGGCCGACGAGGTCGGCGCGTTTCTCATGGTCGACATGGCCCATGTAGCCGGCCTTGTCGCGGCGGGCATCTATCCCGACCCGATACCGCACGCCGACGTTGTCACGACGACGACGCACAAGACACTTCGTGGGCCGCGCGGCGGACTCATACTCGCGCGCGAGAACCCCGACCTGACCAAGCGCATCAACTCGCTTGTGTTCCCGGGCACGCAGGGCGGTCCACTCATGCACGTTATCGCTGCTAAAGCCGTAGCGCTGCTCGAGGCTCAGGAACCGGAATTCAAGGTCTATCAACAGCAGGTGCTCGACAACGCCCGTTGCATGGCACAGGGGCTCATGGATCGGGGCTACAAGATCGTTTCCGGCGGCACTGACAATCACCTCATGCTCGTCGACCTCATCAAGCAGGACATCACCGGGCAGGATGCCGAGGATTGCTTGAACCGTGCGAATATCACCGTGAACAAGAACGCGGTGCCCGGCGACCCGCGGCCACCGCGCATAACCAGCGGTCTGCGGGTTGGCACGCCCGCGGTCACGACGCGCGGCTTCAAGGAAGCCGAGACGCGTGAGCTCACGGGCTGGATGGCCGATGTGCTCGATGCCGTCGCCGAGCCGGAACGCATCGACGAGGTCATTGCCGAGACTCAATCCCGCGTGGTCGCGCTCTGCAAACGTCATCCGGTGTACGCTTAGCCTTTCGATTTTTGCCTCAGGTGGTCCGTGCACTGCCCGTTCTGTAGCCACGAAGAGACCAAGGTCACCGATTCGCGCCTCTCCGGCGAAGGCCGCCAGGTGCGCCGCCGCCGCGAGTGCCAGTCCTGCGGCGAGCGCTTCACGACGTTCGAGACTGCGGAGCTGGTAATGCCGCATGTCACCAAGCGCGACGGCCGACGCGAGCCGTTTGACGAGGCGAAGCTGCGCAGCGGCGTCATCCGTGCGCTGGAAAAGCGGCCTGTCACGAGTGAGCAGATCGAGGAAGGCATCAGCCGGGTTCTGCATAAGCTGAGGACGCTCGGCGAGCGCGAGGTCGACTCGCACGTGCTCGGCGGGCTCGTCATGGAGGAGCTGCGCACGCTCGATGAGGTTGCCTATGTACGTTTCGCCTCCGTCTATCGCAGCTTCCAGGACGTGACCGAGTTTCAAGAGGAGATCCAGCGCCTGAAAGCGTTGCCGAGTCTGCTACTCGATAAGGAGCAGATGTCGCTGCTGCCGGAGGATGAGGACTGATGGACATCTCCGACGGCGTCCAGCACATGCACCGTGCCCTTGCGCTTGCGCGCAACGCGCTCAATACGGCCGACCCGAACCCCCGCGTCGGCTGCGTGCTCGTCAAAGACGGCGTGGTCGTCGGCGAGGGCTGGACTGCGCGCGTGGGTGGCCCGCACGCCGAGCGCGTCGCGATTGAGAACGCTGGTGCCCAAGCGCGCGGCGCGACGGCTTACGTGACACTGGAGCCCTGCAATCACAGCGGGCGCACCGGGCCGTGCACGGATGCACTGATCGCGGCCGAAGTTGCGCGCGTCGTCTGCGCGGTGCGTGATCCGAATACGACGGTTGCCGGTGGCGGTATCGAGGCGCTCGAAAGCGCCGGAATCGAGGTCGAGGTCGGCGTGCTCGAAGCAGAAGCCCGCGCGGTCAATCCGGGCTTCTGGATGCGCATGGGACGCGGCCGTCCGCTCGTGCGCAGCAAGCTTGCCGTGAGCCTCGACGGGCGCACGGCGCTCGCCAACGGTAAGAGCCAGTGGATAACGTCGGCCGAGGCGCGCGAGGATGTGCATCGCTGGCGTGCGCGCTCGAGCGCCGTCATGACGGGCATCGGCACGATCATCGCAGACGATCCGTCGCTGAACGCGCGGCTCGCGCAGGCCAGCGTCGACATCGTCCAGCCGAGCCGCATCATCGTCGATTCGCAGTTGCGCACGCCCGAGAATGCCAAGACCCTGTCTTCGCCTGGGGAACGATTGATCTTCACAACGCAGGCCGAGAGTGACAAAACCACGATGCTGGTTCGACGAGGTGTCTCGGTCGAGCGAGTCGGCGGTGCGGCGCACTGCGACCTGAACGAGGTCATGGCTCGACTCGGGGCGCTCGAGTTCAACGAGGTCTGGGTGGAGGCAGGGCCGGGCCTCAATGGCGCCCTGCTGCGCGCGGGTCTCATCGACGAGCTCGTGATCTATGTCGCGCCGCTGCTGCTCGGCAGCGCCTCGCGCGGGATGTTCGAGCTCGGCGAGCTCACGGAACTGGCCCAGTGCCCGCGCCTGAGCTTCGACGAGATCCGTGCGATCGGTCCCGATTTGCGCATCATCGCAACGCCGGCTAACGTCCCGTAATGTTCACGGGCATCATCAGGGGCGTTGGCACGATTGCCGAACAGTGTGATGTCGGCGGCGACCGCCGGCTAGCGATTGATCTAGGTGGGCTCGAGCTGCCCGCGCTCGGCGTTGGCGACAGCATCGCTGTCAACGGCGTATGCCTCACGGTTACGGCCATTGGTGCTGGCCGTTTTTCTGCAGACGTCTCCGTGGAGACGTTGCAGGTAACAACCCTGGGGGACCTGGCTGTCGGTGCGCACGTCAATCTCGAGCCGGCCCTGCGCGTCGGCGATGCGCTCGACGGCCATTTCGTCATGGGGCATGTGGATGGCGTCGGTCGTGTGCGCGCGCTCGCGCCTGCCGCGCGCTCACAGCGACTCGAGCTCGAGATGCCGGCGGCGCTCGCGCCGTACGTCGCCCGTAAGGGGTCGATCGCCATTGATGGAGTGAGTCTTACGGTCAATGCCGTCTCCGGAAGTGTCTTCGAGGTCAATATCGTGCCCCACACGAGTGAAATGACCGTCATTTCCGGGTATCGGGTCGGCACGGCTGTTAATATTGAGATCGACATGATCGCCCGCTATCTCGAGCGTCTCGCGACGGCTGAGGACGGCGCCGGCGGCGTGGATTTGGAGTTGCTACGCAGGCATGGCTACACCGTCGAAAGATAAGAAGGCTTGGTCCGGTCTCGATCCCGTTGAGGACATCATCGCGGCGCTACGAGCCGGCGAGATGGCAATCATTCTCGATGACGAAGACAGGGAGAACGAGGGCGACTTGATCATGGCCGCGGCGAAGGTCAAGCCGCAGGACATCAACTTCATGGCGCGCTACGGCCGCGGTCTGATCTGTCTCACGCTATCTCGTGCTCGTTGTGAGCAGTTGCGTCTGCCACTCATGGTCGGTAGCACGGATCGGCGCGGCGCGACGAACTTCACGATCTCGATCGAGGCTGTCGACGGCGTGACAACCGGCATTTCGGCACACGATCGGGCGCGCACGGTTCGCGCGGCCGTTGCACCGGATGCACGGCCTGAGGATCTGAACCAGCCCGGCCACATCTTTCCACTCATGGCTCAGGTCGGAGGCGTTCTGACACGCGCGGGTCACACGGAAGCCGGTTGCGATCTCGCGCGGCTTGCCGGGCTCGAGCCGGCCGCCGTCATCGTCGAGATACTCAACGAGGACGGCACGATGGCCCGCCGCGACGATCTCGTCAGTTTCGCCCGGCATCATAAATTGAAGATCGGCACGATCGCTGACCTGATCCGTTATCGACTCGCGCACGAGGAAGCTGTCGAACAGATTGCCGAGCTCGACGTCGAGACCGAGCATGGCCCATTCAAGCTCCTCTGCTTCGAGGATCACGTCAATCGCAACGTGCATCTCGCACTCGTGCGCGGTGATCTCCACGGCGATACGCCGGCACTCGTTCGAGTACATGTGCAATCGACGCTTAGCGACGTCGCGGGCATTCAGGATCCGCGTCTCGGTTGGCCGGTGGACAGCGCGTTGCGGCTCATCGCTGAAGAGGGGCACGGCGTTCTCGTCATTTTGCGCCAACAGGAAACGCCGCGGGATCTCATGCAGCAGATCCGTAGTCTGCAGCAGCCCGAGGATGAATTGCTGGCCCGGCGTGAACCCGGATCCGATCTGCGGACCTACGGTACGGGCGCGCAGATACTCAGGGCGCTCGGTGTGCGGCGCATGCGCGTGCTCAGTGCGCCAAAGCAAATGCACGCGCTCTCGGGTTTCGGTCTCGAGGTCGTCGAGTACGTCTCCTCACCGGACGAGAGTGCGGAGTAGCCGTCCGTGCACGAGGGTATTCGAATGGTCGAAGGCACACTCGATGCGAGCGGGCTGCGCATCGGAATCATCGCCGCGCGCTTCAATGACTTCATCGTCGACCGGCTGCTCGCCGGTGCCGTGGAGACGTTGACGAAGCATGGCGCGAGTAGCACGGATATCGACGTCGTGCGCGTGCCGGGCGCCTTCGAGATGCCGCTGGCCGTCAAGAAGCTCGCGGCGAGCGGTCGCTATGATGCGCTCATCGCGCTGGGATGCGTCATTCGTGGCGCAACGCCGCATTTCGATTACGTGGCCGGCGAGGCGAGCCGAGGGATTGGTCAGGCAGGGTTGGCGCATGACGTCCCGGTCGGTTTCGGATTGCTCACGGTCGATACGATCGAGCAGGCGATCGAGCGCGCCGGCACGAAAGCCGGCAACAAGGGTGCCGACGCAGCGATGTCGGCGGTCGAAATGGCGACGTTGCTGCGCCAGCTGGAGCCTTAGCTCACATCGGTCGCCAGGCGGGTGGCGGCAGTAGCGCGGCTCATGGCCGAATCCCAGACAGGTTCTAGCATGGCTCGTGCGCGACGCGGCGCGCGTGAGTTGCTCGTCAAGGCGCTTTACCAATGGCAGCTCGCCGAGTCCAGCGAGACGGAGCTGCGCGAGCAATTCGCCGCAATGCCGGAATTCGATCGCATCGACCAGTCCTATTTCACCGACGTGCTCGGCCTCGTGATGGCCGGCGCCGTCGACCTCGACGCGATTATCGCGGTGCACGCGAATCGCGATGCGACCCAGCAGGATGCTGTCGGGCGAGCCATCCTGCTAACTGCCTTGGCCGAGCTCCAGCAGCGCTTGGACGTGCCCACGAAGGTTGTCATCAACGAAGCGGTCGAGCTCGCCAAGCGATACGGTCCGGTCGACAGCCACCGTTTCGTCAATGCCGTTCTCGATAAGGCTGCGTCGGGCATGCCGGGTCGCGACCGCGATCGGAAGGTGCCTGAACGTTGAGTAACGGCGAATTCGAGATCATCGAGCGCTACTTCTCGCGGGCCAGCGTC
>JAOTTJ010000225.1 GCA_029864465.1 Gammaproteobacteria bacterium
ACTCATTCGGCGAGTTGCTCTGCCGGTGAATCGAGACCCGGCCTACGTCAATCCCAATGACGCTCGACACCGTGGTCGCGTGCCTCATCGCCGTGCATTGGGGTAATGAAGCCGAGCAGACAACCGTTCGAACCATCTCGATGGCGATGGCAACGTGCTTTGATGAGATCACCGGCCTGGATATCTTCGCGCTTTACACCATTGGCGAAAATGCCGGCCGGGGCCGCCCCTTCGAGCGCCCAGGTCGCTACGGCTCCACTGTCGTCCGTGACGTCGAGATAGACGACCGAGTGGGGTGCGATGAATACAACCTGCCGCACCGTTCCTTCGATCTCGATCCAATTCTGGATATCGTAGTTCGCGTGCGAGTGATGGGCGCTTGCGAACTGCGGCATAGCGACAATAGTTAGCAAGACGATCGCAAAAATCTGTCTCAACATGATTAACGTCCTCAACGTCGTGGCGGCGGCGGTCGCCGCGGCTCGGCCGGTCGCTCTAGCGAGTTATCCATGTCGCGAAGCCTAAAGGGGGGTCGGTCGGATCGCGGGAATTGCCACTCTCCATACCCCTCGCTGTAAAGCGACACATAACGGATGGCCAGACCGTCTGCGTTGACCCATGCGAGTGACTGCATGAATAGCAGCGGCTCGGGCATGCCGGCGGGCACCGTTGCCTGATGGATGTACAAGCGGCCGAGATGCTGGTGGATTCCGGCGTATGTACGCGAGCCATCAGCATTCGTGAGCTGCATGTGCCGACCCAGGACACGATCGATGAAATACATACCGTATTGGGTCACTTTCACACCTTCTCGCGTCAGGAACTTGGCTGCGGCATGGTCGATCGCGCCTAGAATCTCCAACTCGAAACTGTTCTGGCACGAATCGCCGTCCAGTTGATTGGCGCCATTCGCGGCACGACACCGGCTCGAGCGCTCGTCATGGAGTTGTTGGCTGGCGCGGTAGTCAACGACGGTTGTGCTGTAGTCGCCGAGCGCGTCCGCCGCGTGGTAGACGCGGCCTGGCAGCTGCATGCCAAACTCGGATTCGTAGGTAATGGACTCGACTGTCGGCTCACCCGGGAAGTTGGCGCGGAAACCGTCCTCGATAAACTTTACAGTCGCCCAGTCCTGCGCCGACACAGGTCCTGCGGCCGTGACTAACAACGCTGCCTGAATTATCTGGATCAGCCTCATGTCTATTCCCGTTTTCTGCCGCGCATCGGTAATCGAAATCATGCCGAGAGCGCGTGTCGATAGCAAGCGGATAGTGCATCAAGCATGTACGTTATTTGAATTTGGGTAGAAGGCGTGATTCGCGGGCCTTGAGAACCAGTGTGATCGATTTGACCCATCTTTATGGCGGGGTCATTCTTAACGACTGCTTCTCGCTGTACTTCAGCGTTACGAAAAGCGTTAACGTAGCCAGAATCGATGTCCCGAATGTGTTCCGACGCGGTCGTAGCCTCGGAGAGCGAAAAATTAACATGCGTTAACGGCGAATCTCGGTTCGAAAGCAGACGTCGCGGTAATATATTCTCGGGATCGAGTGAACGGCTAGAACTGGCCGCATACCGACGGTCGGTCCGCCAACAAGATTTCAGCAACGAAGACCTCAACCAGAAACATGAGAGCCTACGTAATTACCGAGCCTGGCGGCCCAGACAAGTTTGAGCTAAGAGAAGTCGATAGGCCGTCACCCCGCCCCGATTGGGTCTTGATTCGAAACCGCGCCTTCGGTCTGAATCGGTCCGAATGGTTTACGCGACGCGGTGATTCTCCGACGGTGTCGTTCCCACGTGTACTCGGTATCGAGTGCGTGGGCGAAGTCGTTGAAGCACCTGGCGATGGCTTGGACCCGGGGCAAACCGTTGCAGCGATGATGGGCGGAATGGGCCGCCAATTCGATGGTTCGTATGCCGAATATGTTCTTGTACCAAGGGCGAACGTTTTTCCATTGCAAACAGACTTGGAATGGCCGGTCCTTGGTGCGCTTCCCGAAATGTTACAGACGGTACATGGCTCTCTCTACACCGGCCTTGAGATTGACCGCGCGCAATCCATCTTGGTGCGTGGCGCAACATCCTCAATCGGATTTGCGGCGATGGCATTGGCGAAGTCGGCCGGACTTGAAGTTGTCGCAACAACCAGGAGCCTTAGAAAGTCTGACGAACTCATTGCCGGAGGTGCGAATCACGTAATCGTCGATGACGGAACTATTGCTGGAAAAATTCGAGCGATTTATCCGGATGGTATTGATCGCGTCCTTGAGCTTATTGGTGCGACCACGTTACTCGATTCACTGCAGGCGACAAGACGCGGCGGTATTGTATGCATGACCGGAATACTCGGTGGCCGATGGACTTTGTCCGAATTTCATCCGATGGGAGACGTTCCGACCGGCGTCAAACTGACGTCCTACAGTGGCGAGGCCTCCGATATTTCGGTTGAACAGCTACAACGCTACGTATCGTTGGTCGAATCTGGAAAGCTTACACTTAAGGTTGGGCCAAAGTTCGAATTTGAGCGACTCCAGGAAGCGCACGAATTGATGGACAGAAACCAAGCGAATGGAAAAATCGTTATTGAGTTTGTCTAGCCGCGATTCGAACTTGATCCAAAACGAAAGTTCACGATATCGACAATTGCGGGACCAAGAACGAACAGATGATTGATTTGGTAGCAGAGTTGCTGTCCAAGCAGGATCCGGCAAAGCCACATACGCTGCTTACCCGTTTGCTCGTAAGCTTCTGTATCGGGCTGGCCTACATCGTGTTGTACGGCTTCTATGGTTTGCTCGCCGCCATTGCTGTCTACCTATTCGGTGTGGAACTTATGGGTCTCCCGCTGCGATGGATGTTCTATCCATTCATCCTTAGTTTGTTAGGCGGCTGCTGGAGGTCTTTCCTGGACGTAGGCAACTATTGGAAGAATTACGGCCCGCCTAATCATTGAAATACCGATTTTTTCGCCGGGATATACCTAACCCCCCGCTCAGCCCTGCCAGTTCGGGTCCGGCTCGGCCGGAACCGGTGTGAGCCCTGCTGCCTCGATCCCGCAAATCGCGGCGAACTCATCCTTCTCCGATGTATCGCCGGAAATGCCAACGGCACCGATAACCTCGCCCGCAGCATCCTTGATCAGCACGCCGCCGGCCGCTACCGCCAGCCCTCCATCGGATATCACAGTCAGTGACATCGCAAAGATCGGACGTTTGCCGAGCCGCTCGCCGATTGCTCGGCTCGAAAGACCCATGCCGAGCGCGCCGTACGCCTTCGCGCGCGCAATCTCGACGCGGATGATGCCACTGCCGTCTTCGCGCTTCAGTGCCACGATATGCCCGCCTGCATCGAGTACTGCAACCGTCAAAGGCTCGAGATCGTGCTCACGCGCGGCGGCTAGTGTTGCATCGACAACGACGCTCGCCTTCTCGAGCGACAGAGAAACTTTTAGCGTATCGACTGTTTTTGCCACCGCGGTGATCCCCCCAGCTGAATGGTTTCTTGCTAATGTACCACCATGTGTCCGCACGGACCGTTTAGACACAGTGTCGCGAGACGATTAACACAGCTTATGGGATCGAGAATCGTAATTGCCATCGCGATCGGTCTAGCCATAACGGCATGCACGATCGACGCGCCCGTCACAGAGGAGCCCGATGCTCTGACGTCGCCGGACGAGCGCCCCAATATTCTGCTCATCGTCGCCGACGACATGGGGTTTTCCGATCTCGGCTCGTTCGGCGGCGAGATCCCGACGCCGAATCTCGATGCACTGGCCAACGCTGGTGTCCGGCTCGCAAATTTTCATGCAGCGCCCGTCTGCGCGCCGACCCGCGCGATGCTGCTCTCGGGAATGGATAATCATGAAGCCGGCATGGGGTCGATGACGATAAAGCGGGCGTACGACGCTGGGCGTGATGCGCCGAGAGAGGAGCCGGGATACAGCCGCGCAGGTTACGAAGGCTACCTGAGCCAACGCGTCGCCGCGTTGCCCGAAGTCCTGCGCGATGCGGGCTATCACACCTACATGGCCGGCAAATGGGACTTGGGCCGCGCACTCGTCGAGGAGCACAATCCTGCCGGGCGCGGCTTCGAATCCTCGTTCGCATTAACGACAGGCAGCGCGCTGCACTTGACGCCAGCCGACGGCGGTGCCCACGGCGGTATGACCCGCGCGGACCCGCTCGTCTTTCGCGAGAACTGGGACGTCGTTACGCAGCTACCACCGGACTATTTCTCCACGGCAACGTTCACTGACAAGATCATCGAATACATCGGCGAGAACCACGGCGATGGCAGGCCGTTTTTTGCCTATCTTGCGTTCTCGGCGCCACATTGGCCGTTACAGGTACCCGAGGATTGGCGCGACCGGTTCGCCAACCAGTACGACGAGGGCTACGACCTCGTCCGCGAGCGCCGAGTCGCCAGGGCCTCGGAACTCGGCGTGCTGCCGGCACCGCCCGGCATGGAGAGCTATGTGCGCAGCTCGACGCCGTGGGATGCGCTCGACCCGACGGAACGAGAGCTGCAAGCGCGCGCCATGGAGATCTACGCAGCAATGATCGCGAATATGGATTTCCACGTCGGCCGCTTGCTCGATCATCTGCGTGATTCTGGTGAGCTCGACAACACGTTCATCTTTTTTATGTCAGACAACGGTGCCGACGGCAGCTACCGACGTCCGGACGGTCGAGGCTTCAACAACAGCCTGGAGAATATGGGCAACCGCGACTCATTCATCGAATACGGCCGCGGCTGGGCTGAGGCCGCCATGGCGCCGTTTCGCGACGTCAAGGGCGCGATGGCCGAAGGCGGCGTTCGCGCAGCCGCGTTTGCCAATCACGGCTCGCTTGCCAACGTGGGTAGCGTATCTCAGGAGTACCTGACCATGCAGGACGTCATGCCGACGTTGCTCGAGGTCGCTGGCGCCGCGCATCCGGGGAGCGTCTACCGCAACCGCGCCGTATTGCCGATGCGAGGCAGCTCTTTCCTCGGCTATCTGCGCGGCGAGGAAGAACGCGTGCGTGAGCCTGGCGAGACTATCGGCTGGGAGCTAAGTGGGCAGCGCGCCTTGGTGCGCGATGACTGGAAGCTGCTTTGGACGCGCCGCACGGACGGCCCGCAGCGCTGGGAGCTCTTCGATACGGCTAACGACCCCTACGAGCGCAACGACCTGTCCTCGCAGCACCCGGAGATCGCGCGCGAGCTCATCGGGGCCTGGCAGGCCTACGCCGATGAGGTCGGCGTCGTCATCGGCAACTGAGCCCCACATCGTCAGGAGAGCAATGGGTCGCGGCGGCGCCTGCAACTCGAATGGCAGCGGGCCGCCGCCGGGCCCGATTCGCTAAAGAATCATCAACCGGGGCCGATAACGGGATTTGACATATTCCGTTCCACAGGAAACGCCCGGCATGATCAATATGGACAGTGCGAGCTTGTTCAGCTCGCTATTCACCAGTCAGAACCCCCTAGCCCGGACCGCACCGCCTGACGCCGCCGAAGGGGACCGAAATAGATCCGACGATCG